>NZ_JBVJVK010000054.1:0-55972 GCF_055603705.1 Actinosynnema sp. NPDC037264
CCCCCCCTCCCCCCCCCCCCCCCCCCCCCCCCCCCCCCCCCCCCCCCCCCCCCCCCCCCCCCCCCCCCCCCCCCCCCCCCCCCCCCCCCCCCCCCACCGCGGCGTGTCCCGGTGGGCTCGGACCAGTGATCGTCAACGCGGGAACGGGTGGCGCCGAGGCTGGTCCACGCCCCGGCGCCACCCGTTCCGCCTGTGCCCTCAGAAGCGCAGGACCGCGCGGAAGCGCACCTCCCCCGCGGCCACCCGGCCGACCGCCTTGGCGGCCTCCGACGCGTCGTGGACCTCGACCTTCGGCGTCACCGAGCCGCCCGCCACCAGGTCCAACGCCTCACGCAGGTACGGCAGGCCGTTGTGGGTGGAGCCGATGATGCGGTGCCGCTGGGTGAAGAACGGCTGCATCGGGTTCGGCGCCAGGTCGAAGCCCTGCGAGTTGTCGAACCCGGTGAGCACCAGGCGGCCGTCCGGGCGCAGGCCGAGCAGGCTGTCCGACGCGGCCCGGTAGGAGCTGCCCACCGCCAGCACCACGTCCGCGCCACCCGCCTCGGCCAGCTCGGCGCCGGTGCCGACCACCACGTCCGCACCCAGTTCGCGCGCGAGCGCGTGCTTGTCGGGCGAGTGCGTGACGGCGACCGTGTCGTGGCCGCACGCCTTGGCGAACTGCAGCGCGAGGTGCCCCACCGCGCCGATGCCGAGCACCGCGACCCGCTCACCCGGCTGCGGATCCGCCTGCCGCAGAGCGCTCCACGCCGTGTATCCCGCGCACATCACGGGGGCGGCGTGCTCGTAGGAGAGGCCGTCGGGCAGGAGCACGGTCGCCGCCGCGGCGGCGACCACGTACTCGGCGTGCCCGCCCGCGACGGTGAACCCGGTGACCACCGGCGCGGTGCAGTTCAGCGCGGTCTGCCCGGTCACCGGTAAGTCGAGCTTGCAGTACCCGCAGCGTCCGCAGCCGGCCTGCACCCAGGTGGTGCCGACCCGGTCCCCGACCTCCCGGGACGTCACGCCGGGCCCGACCGCGACGACCTCGCCGACGGGTTCGTGCCCGGTGACCGCCGGGGACACCGCGGGGAACGGGAGCACGCCCTGCGTGGCCAGCACGTCGTTGAAGCAGACGCCCGACGCGTGCACCTTGATCAACACTTGGCCGGGGCCCGGGGTGGGCGTGGGAACCTCACGCAGTTCCCATTCCAGTCCCGGTCCGGGGATGACCGCTGCCTTCATGTCCCTCACCTCTGCCTGTTGGTGACGGCGACGCGGCGCCGCCGGTTCGCTGTCCGCTCCAGCCACCACTGCGCGATCAGCAGGTTGATGACGATCCCGATCCAGCTGGCGGCCTCGAGGATCGGCGGCAAGGCGTCCGGGGTGAAGCCGGGGAACGCGGGCGCCGCGATGACCATGACCCGACCCTCGATGATCTGCAGGCACAACGCGAAGCTGTAGATCATCCACCGCCGGTGCTCAGCGTAACGCCGCTGCCGCACCATCCGGTAGCCGGCGATCGTCGTGCCGAGCCACAGGATCCCGCCGACCGCGTTGCCCACCGGCCCCACGGCGAACGGCGTGATGACCAGCGCGAGCAGGCCGGACGGGAGGACGCCGGCGAACACGTACAACCGCCCGCTCCACCGGTGCACGACAGGGTGCCGACGCCGCAACCAAGGCCACACCTGAAGCACCACCGTCACCATCGCGACCGTGCCGAAAGCTATGTGCGCCACCAAGAACGGGTAGTGCAGCGGGAAGCCTTCGGACAGTGCGATCCGGGACCGCGCGGGGTCCAACGTCACGTACACCGGTAGGGAGATGAAGAGGAACGCCGCGACGAGGAGTGCCAACGGCACCATCCACGGTCGCCGCCACAGGCTCGTCCGCCTCGGCACGGCGCCGTCCGTCCCGACTGGATCAGCCGAAACGTCGATCCGCTGTGTGGAGGTCACGATTCTTCCTTCCCTTTTGGGCACACGACATCCCAGCCTTGCCGAATCGGACATCCGGGACTTCTTCAGGAGTGCGGACAACCGCAGCGAAGAGGGCAACAACGAAGATGCCGTGCGGTGCCGCGGCAGCACAGGATGGTGCCCAGGCGCCACTGTGGACCCGGTCCAGAACGGACTCTCGCGCCGCACCGGCGATTCGCCGTCAGGCGGCGCGGTGGCAGGTGGCACGTGGCCCGCCCGTCAACGAACGGCACGATCAACGGCTGAGGAGCATTGATGCGCGTCCTGTTCGCGGTGTGGCCGGCAACGGCACACCTGCACCCGTCCGTCTCGCTGGCCTGGGCGCTCAAGGCCGCCGGGCACGAGGTGCGGGTGGCCTCGACCGCGTTGATAGCCAAGCAGATCGCCGCCGCAGGGCTCTCCGCCGTGTCGATCGGCGACCAGGAGCGGATGCTGCCGCCCATGGGCGCCGGCAACCCCGACCTGTGGGCCGCCGCCGACGAGCTGTCCCCGCTGACCGAGGTCCTCACCAGCGACGACCCGGCCGACCGCTACCCGTGGGAGCACTTCCGCCAGTTCATGCTGCCCTGCGTGTGGAACTTCCACCCGACCGACCCGGCGGTGGCGCTGGAGCGCTCCGGGTTGCCCGACCTGGTGAGCTTCGCCAAGGCCTGGCGCCCGGACCTGGTGATCTGGGACCCGTGCTGGCCCTCGGCCGCGGTGGCCGCCAAGGCCAGCGGCGCCGTGCACGCGCGACTGCTCTGGGGCCACGACATGTTCGCGTGGACCAGGGACCGCTGGGCGGAGCGCAACAGCCTGCCCGGCGTCGACCTGGGTCCCGATCCGCTGGAGCGGTACGTGGCCCCGCTCGCCGACCACTACGGCGTCAAGGTCGACGACGACCTCCTGCTCGGGGACATCACGATCGACCCGGCCCCGCAGGGGATGCGGCTGCCGACCCACCGCTCGCGCGTGTCGATGCGCTGGGTGCCCTACAACGGCGCGGACACCGTCCCCGAGTGGCTGTACGGGCCGGCGGAGCGGCCGCGGATCGCGCTGTGCCTCGGCGCGTCGATGCGCCAGTTCGGCAACGGTCACGAGGAGCTCATGGCCGCGATCCACGGCCTGGTGGGCGACATGTTCGAAGCGGTGTCCGAGTTGGACGTCGAGCTGGTCGGCACGCTCAACGAGGCGCAGCTGCCCAAGGGCAAGCCGATCCCCGACAACGTGCGCACCGTCGAGTACATCCCCCTCGACCAGCTCCTGCCGAGCTGCTCGGCGCTCATCCACCACGGCGGCGTCGGCACCTGGGCGGCCGCGGTGGCGCTCTCGGTGCCGCAGATCATCCCGGTCGAGCCGTGGGGCATCGAGTCGCCGATCACCGGCCCGTACATGGCCGAGCGCGGGGCGGGCATCGCGATGAACCGCGCGGAGCTGTCCGTCGAGGACATCCGCAAGCAGATCTTCGACGTGGTGTCGAACCCCTCCTACCTCGAGGGCGCGAAACGGGTCCACCACGAGTGGATGTCCGCGCCGAGCACGCACGACGTCGTGCCCCTGTTGGAGAAGCTCACCGCTGCGCACCGGAACTCCTGAGCTGAGGACGGCGCATGGACAACAAGGTCGGAGACCGCGCGCTCGTCCTGGGCGGCAGCATGGCGGGCATGCTCGCCGCGCGGGTGCTCGCCGAGGCCTACGCCGAAGTGGTGGTCGTGGACCGGGACGAGCTCGTCGGCGTGGCCGGGGTGCGGCGGGGCGTGCCGCAGGGCAGGCACGTGCACGGCCTGCTCGCCCGCGGCCTCATCGTGCTCGACGAGCTGTTCCCCGGCTTCACCGACGGCGTGCGCGCCGCGGGGGTGAAGGTCGGCGACATGGGCCGTGACCTGCGCTGGCACTTCAACGGCGAGCGGCTCGCGCCGGTCGAGACCGGGCTGTTCGTCGCGGGCGGCGACCGGCCGACGCTCGAGCACCACGTGCGGACCAGGGTGGCCGCGATCCCGAACGTGCGCTTCGTCGAGGGCCACGACGTGGTCGAGCCGGTGTTCTCGCCCGACAACAGCCGGGTCGTCGGCGCGCGGATCCAACGGCGGGCCGAGGGCAGCACCCCGGAGACCGTGACCGCGGACCTGGTGGTGGACGCCACCGGCCGCGGCTCGCGCACCCCGTCCTGGCTCGAGTCCGCGGGCTACCCGCGGGTCGAGGAGGAGCGGGTGAAGATCGGCCTCGCCTACTGCACCCGCCGGTTCGCGCTGTCGTCGGACCACTTCGGCGGCGACGTGTCGGTCAACCCGGTCGCGACCCCCGGCCACCGGCGCGGCGGGTTCCTCACCATCGTGGGCGAGGACCGCTGGGCGCTGTCGCTCACCGGGATCTTCGGCGACCACGCCCCGACCGACCCGGACGGGTTCCTCGCCTTCGCCAAGTCGCTGCCGGTGCCCGAGGTGTACGAGGCGGTGCGCGACGCCGAGCCGCTCGACGACCCGGTGTCCTTCCAGTTCCCCGCGAACGCCCGCAAGCGGTACGAGCGGATGCCCCGGTTCCCGGCGGGCCTGCTGGTGCTCGGCGACGCCGTGTGCACCTTCAACCCCGTCTACGGACAGGGCATGACGACCGCCGGGCTCCAGGCGCTGACGCTGCGCGAGCACCTGCGGCAGGGCACGATGCCGCAGGCGCGGGCGTTCTTCGCCGACATCGCCAAGGTGCTCGACGCGCCGTGGGACATCGCCGCGGGCGGCGACCTGGCCTACCCCGACGTGGTCGGGCCCCGTCCGCTCAAGGCGCGGATGGGCAACTCGTACATGCCGAAGGTGCAGGTCGCGGCCACCCGTGACCCGCAGGTCGCCCGGGCGTTCCTCCGGGTGGCCGGGTTGGTCGACCCGCCGACCGCGCTCATGCGCCCGGGGCTCGCGCTGCGCGTGCTCCGGCAGTCGAAACCGGCCGCCGGGCCCTCGAACCGGCGGGTGGCGTAGCACCGGACCGGCGGGCCCTGCCCACGATCGGGCAGGGCCCGCCGGATTTCCCGACCCAGTCCTGTTCGGCGCGTCTGCTCGTGCTGTTCCCGTTGCGGGACAAGGAGAAGAGGTGACCGCGGATCGCGCGGTCACCTCTTCGTCCACTCGGGGCAGGGGGTTCCTACGCCTCGATGTTGGTCGCCTCGTCGGAGGTGGCCTTCTTCTCGTCCGAACCGGACTCGGCGGTGTCCGCCTCGGCCGCGCCGGCCGCCGGGACGTGGCGGAGCAGGGTCACCGCCAGCACGGCGACGACCGCGACGATCGCCGCGCACACGGCGGCCGCAGTGCCGAAACCGGCCGTGAACGCCTCCCGGGCCGAGGCGACCAGCGACGCGCCCGCCTCGGCGGGCAGTTCCGCCGCCGCGGTGGTGGCGCCCGACAAGGTGTTGCCCGCCTCGGCGGCGCCCTCGGGCAGCGGGGTGTCCGCCATCCGGCTCCGGTAGACCGCCGCGCCGATGCTGCCCATCACCGCGACGCCGAGCGCCATGCCGAACTCGATGTTGGTCTCGGAGATCGACGACGCCGAGCCCGCCTTCTCGCTCGGCGCGGACGACACGATCAGGTCGACGCCGAGGCCCGCGATCGGCGCCCCGCCGAAGAACGCGACCGACAAGCCGACCACCGCGAGCGTGATCCCGCCCGTGGCGCTCACCTGCGAGACGATCAGGAAGCCGACGATCGCGATCACCAGGCCGCCCGCGATCACGAAGGCCGGCCGGATCGTGCGGACCAGCATCGTCGCGAGCACCACGCCGATCATCTGCGCCGCGGTGTGCGGCAGCATCCAAAGACCGGCCTGCAGCGGCGACATGTCCTGCACGTCCTGCAGGTACACGGCGAACAGCAGGGTGCTCCCGCCGACGGTGAGGACGCCGAGCAGCATGATGCCGAGCGCGCCGCTGAAGGCGCGGTTGGCGAACAGCGACACCTCCATCAGCGGGTTGGGGAGCTTGCGCTGCCTGCGCACGAACAGCACGCCGAACACGACACCGAGGACGACGGCCACCAGCGGCACGACGGCGAACCCGTCCTTGGCGAACTCCTTGAGGCCGTAGATGACCGGCAGGATCGCCGCCAGCGACAGCGCGACGCTGGCCAGGTCGAGCTTGCCGCCGGCGGGGTCGCGGTGCTCGGGCAGCAGCACGGGCGCGGTCACCAGCAGCAGGATCATGACGGGCACGCCCATCAGGAACACCGAGCCCCACCAGAACCACTGCAGCAGCGCGCCGCCGATCACCGGGCCGATCGCCGTGCCGCCCATGAAGCACGCCATCCACACGCCGATCGCCGCGGCGCGCTGCTTGCCGTCGGTGAACATCGTGGTGATGAGCGAGAGCGTGGACGGCATGAGCGTCGCGCCCGCGATGCCGAGCAGCGCCCGGGTCGCGATCAGCATCTCGGCCGACGTCGAGTAGGCCGCCAGCACCGAGGCCGCGGCGAAGGCGACCGCGCCGATCATCAGCAGCTTCCGCCTGCCGATGCGGTCGCCGAGCGTGCCCATGGTGACCAGGAACCCGGCGATCATGAAGCCGTAGATGTCCATGATCCACAGCTGTTGCGCGCCGTCGGGCGCCAGGTCCGCGCTCAGGTTGGGCAGGGCGAGGAACAGGACGCTGAAGTCGAGCGCCAGCAGGATGGTGGGCAGGGCCAGCACGGCCAGTCCCAGCCACTCCTTGCGCCCGGCCAGGGCGCCGGACTCGGTCGGTGTGGTGTCCATGATCGTTCCTTTCCAGCGATCGCCGTCGTCAGAAGCGCCAGCGGGTGGGCGCGAACTTGTCGCTGGTCGGGAAGCCGAACACGGTGGCGGGCTCGACCTCGTAGACGGCGAACGGGCCGTCGCCCGCGGTCGGCGCCGCGTAGGGGGCGGTGAACGCGGCGTCCACGATGGTCACCGGCCAGCCGTACTTCGCCTTGTACTCGGCGGCGACGTTCTTGAGCTGCTGGGGATCGGTGACCCGCACGGCCTTGCCCTCGATGACCAGGTCCATGTCGTCGCACGTCGCCGCGATCGAGCAGTGGGCGTCGGCGTCGAGGTTGCGGCTCTTGCGGGCGCCCGGGTCCGACGAGAGGTACAGCGCGTCGCCCACCCAGACCGCGAGCACGGGCCGCATGTGCGGTCGTCCGCTCGGGTGGCTCGTCGCGGTCCAGTACGACCGCGCCCCGGCCAGCCGCTCGCGCGCCTCCGCCCACGGCGCCGGCCTGCCCCCGTCGGTGCCCAGCACCTGCGCGGAGGCCGGCTCGTTGACATTCACCGTCGTTGCTCCTCTCGGACTTTCTCTCGGATGCGGGTGGTCAGGCGGGGTAGGGAGACGCCAAGCGCGCGTCGCGCAGTGCCACGGCCCACCAGACCAGCTGGTCGAGGGTCGTGTCGACGGCCGCGTTGCACTCGGCCGTCGGTTTCGGCCACGTGCCGTCCGTGTTGAAGTAGGTCCAGTAGTCGGCCAGCGCCACGGTGTCGCGCACGGTCGTGGCGTGCAACTCGGTGAAGATCTCTCGCAGTTGCCGGGTGGCGTTGAGGCCGCCGTTGTCCCGGCCGTAGGAGATGATCGTGACCGGTTTGGCCTGCCACTCCCGGCAGAACCAGTCGATCACGGTCTTCAACGGGGCCGGGAAGCTGCGGTTGTACTCGGGGGTGACGACCGCGAACCCGTCGGCGCGGTCGAGCCTGCCCGCCAGGGCGCGCACGGCGAGCGGCGGGGTGGTGTCCTCGTCGGCCAGCCGGTCGGGCAGGCGCGTCTCGGCGAGGTCGATGACGTCGACGTCGACGTCGTGCCTGCGGCGCGCCTTGGCGCTGACCCACTCGGCGACGGTGGGCCCGAACCGGCCGACCCGCGTGCTGCCGATGATGACCGCGACGCGGAGGCGGTGGCTCTCGGACATCGGGTGGACTTCCTCGTCGTCGGCTCGGTGGTCGTCGTGCCCACCATGCGACCCGGGCCCTACGGTCGGCTTACCATCCGCTTTCGGCGCCGGTCGCGGTGCGCGGTAAGTCCCCGACCGCGGCCTTCCCGGCCTGGTCCCGGATGTCGTCGAGCAGCCGCGCCTGGTGCAGCGCCGCGTCGTCGGTGCGCGCGGTGGCCGCCGCGCGGGCGAACGCCGCCACCGCGGCGGCCACCTGGTCGTCGGCCGCCAGCTCGATCTCCTCGGTGCCGGAGCGCCGGGTCAACCGGATCACCGGGCGGTGGTCGGCGGCCGGGGTGAACGCGGGCTCGACCGTCAGCCGCCCGTCGGCCCCCCACAGCTGGTAGGCCGACCGGTAGCCGTGGTCGAGCCCGAAGGTGACCTGCGCGGTGACGCCTTCGGGCGTGGACAGCAGCGCCGCTCCCGCCGTGTCGACCTCCAACCCGGGCGCGGAGGTCAGCGTGGCCCCGACGACCCGCAGGTCCGTCCCGAGCAGGTGCATGGCCGCGCGCACCGGGTACACGCCGGTGTCCAGGAGCGCGCCGCCGCCGAGCTCCGGCCGGAAGCGGATGTCGCCCGGTGGGAGCCGGGGGATGGTGAAGGCCGCGGTGAGCGCCCTCGGCTCGCCGATCGCGCCCTCCGCCACCAGGTCGCGCACCGCCGCGTGCTGGGAGTGGTGGACGAACATGACGTTCTCCACCAGCGCCAGCCCCCGCGCGCGGGCGAGCGCCAACAGCCGGGCGGTCCGGCCGGCGTCGGTGGTCAGCGGCTTCTCCGAGAGCACGTGCTTGCCCGCGAGCAGCGCCGCCTCGACCCAGTCCGCGTGCAGCGCGGCGGGCAGCGGCACGTAGACCGCGTCGACGTCCGCGGCGGCGAGGACCTCCCGGTAGTCCCCAACGGCGCGGGCGCCGTACTCGCCCGCCACCGCCGCCGCCCGCGCCGGACTGCGGCTGGCCACCACCGACAGCTCGGTGAGGGCGGACGCGGCGAACGCGGGCAGCATCCGCCGCACCGCGATGTCGGCGCAGCCCAGGACGCCGATCCGCAGTGGCGCCATCAGAGTTCGGCCGCCCGCGAGTTGATGACCGCCAGCAGCGTGCGCGCCTGCACGTTGACGTAGTGGCCGTGGCGCACCAGCGAGTTGAGCTGGCCGGGGGTGACCCAGCGGTAGCCGGGCGGCAGGTCGGCGGGCACGTCCTTCTCGTCGACCTCGATGATGGCGTAGCGGCTCTCGGCGTTGAGGAACCGGCCGCCTTCCTCGGAGTGCACCGCCTCGTAGCGGATGCGCGAGGCGGGCGCGGTGCTCACCAGGTCGAGGAACGGCGGCCGCTGCTTGCCCTTGAGGTGCGCGTAGTACTCCGGGGTGAACTGCGCGGTCGGTCCCAGCTCGATGGTGTCGAGGAAGCCCGCCTCGACCCGCGCGTGCACCAGCAGGTGCGGCACGCCGTGGAACCTCCTGGTCAGGAACGCCGCGACGCTGCGCGCACGTGGCTCGAACAAGGGCTGGGTCCAGCCCGAGACCTCCCGGTTGCCCGCCTCCACGGACACCGCCACCACCCGGAAGTACTTGCCGTCCACGTGGTCGATCGAGTTCGGGGAGTGGACCCAGTCGCGGACCTCGGCCAGCGGGATCCGCCGCACCTGGACCTCGCGGCGGGACCGTTCCGCGGTGAACCACGACAGCAGCTCGGTGTCGGAGTGGATCGCGCTCGGCTCGTCGTTCGCGACCGGGGCGCACGCCAGCACGGTGCGCGCGTCCATGTTGACGATGTTGTCCTGGCGCAGCAGCTCGCCGATCTGGCCGAGGGTGAGCCAGCAGAAGTCGTCGTCGAGGGGCACGTCGTCGTGCGCCTCCACGATCATGTTCCGGTTGGCCTTGCTGAGGAACCAGGAGCCGTGCTCGGACTGCAGCACGTCGGTCAGGATCCGGCCGCGGCCCGGGTCGGTGAAGTACTCGAGGTACTTCACGTCGGCGCCCTTGTGGACCTTCGTGTAGTTGCTGCGGGTGGCCTGGACGGTCGGCGAGAGCTGCAGCAGGTTCGGGTTCCCCGGCTCCATCTTGGCCTGCATGAGGAAGTGCAGGACCCCGCCGAACTCCTTGACGAGGATGCCGAGGATGCCGACCTCCTGCTGCAGGATGATCGGCTGCTGCCACTCGGGGAACGGGCCGTCCCCCACCGTGACGTGCAGCCCCTCGACGGTGAAGAACCGGCCGCTCTGGTGCACCAGGTTGCCGGAGTCGGGGTCGAACGACCAGCCGACCAGCCCGTCGAACGGGATCCGGTCCACCTGGAACCGGTGCTGGCGGCCACGCTGGGCGAGCCACTCGTAGAAGCGCATGGTCCGCATCCAGGCGCCCGCGGACGCCACCGACGCCGAGTGCGCGAAGCGGCGGGGCAGTTCGGCGTCGTCGCGGGGCTGGAGTTCGGCCGGCGAGGTCATGTCGTTGCCCTTTCTCTAGCGTTGCCGGGCCACGAAGAGACCGCGACCCAGCTGCACGTCGGGGACGTACTCGGCGGTGCAGCCCGCGGCGGCGAAGGCCGCGTCGTACTGCTCGCGAGTCCACAGCCCGAACACGTGCGTCTCGGTGAAGTGGCGGATGGCGTCCGCGTCGGCCACCACCCAGTGGCTCTCGATGTGGGTCGCGCCGTCCTGGGCCCGGCTGCGCGAGACCCGTGAGATCGTGCGGCCCGCGCCGCGGATGATGTCGGCGGCGATGTGCCCGTCGAGGAAGTTCTCCGGGAAGTACCAGGGCTCCACGACCAGCACCCCGCCGGGCGCGAGGTGCGAGGCCATGTTCTTGAGCGCGATGCCCATCGCGTCGGCGGACGGCAGGTAGGCGACGGCCGCGGACAGCGAGATGATCGCGTCGTAGGTCCGGCCGAGGTCGAGGGCGGTCATGTCGCCGGTGTGGACGGCGACGTCGGGGAGCTTCGCCCTGGCCACCGCCACCATCGGCTCGGCCAGGTCGACGCCCTCGACGTGGGTGAAGTGCTTCGCCAGCGTCACGAGGTGCTCGCCGGTGCCGCAGCCCACGTCGAGCAGGCTCGCCGCGCCGGGAGCCCGGTCCCGGACCAGGGTGGTGACCAGCTCCGCCTCGCTGGCGAAGTCCTGCCCGCGCTCGCTGTACACCAGGTCGTAGACGGCGGCGAGGTCGGTGCCGAACATGGGGAGCTCCCTAAGCTACTCGGGTCCAGTTGGATCGCTTCGCGACGGAGTTCACCAGCGCGGTGGCCACGGTCTCGGCCTCGTCGTCCGTGATCGCCTGGTGCAGCGGCAGCAGCAGCGTGGAGGCGGAGGCGACATCGGTGCCGGGCAGCTCCCCGCTCCCGCCGTAGATGGGCACCTTGTGCAGCGGCTCGTACCGGAAGCTGGTGTAGATCCCCTGCTCCAGCAGGTCCGCGGCGACCTGGTCGCGGATGGTCGGGTCGATCTGCACCCAGTAGAAGCAGTACGAGCTGCCGTGCCCGGCGGGCGCCGGCGGGGGGATGCGGATGCCCTCGACCCCGGCGAGCAGCTCGTCGTAGCGCGCGGACACCTGCCTGCGCCGCTCGATGAACCCGGGCAGCTTGCGCAGCTGGACGCTGCCGATCGCGGCGGTGACGTCGTTGCCGATCAGCCTGCGGCCGACGTCCTGGATGTCCAGGCCCCACCAGTGGCTCGGCGACTTCGAGGCGGTGGTGAACGCGCTGCGGTCCACGAGGCCGTGGTAGGCGAGGCGGTGCGCCCGCGCGTGCAGCTCGGGGTCGCGCACGAAGATCATGCCGCCGTCGCCGGTGGAGATGATCTTCCGGGAGTCGAAGCTCCAGATCGCGATGTCGCCGAAGGTGCCGCACATCTTGCCGTCCACGTGGGACGAGATGGAGCCGACGGTGTCCTCGATGAGCACCACGCCGCGCTCCTGGCACAGCTGCGCGATCGCGGCGATGTCACCGGGGAAGCCGCCGTAGTGCAGCACCATCACGGCCTTGGTCCGCGGCGTCAGTGCCCGCTCGACGTCCTCGACCGACGGGTTGAGCGTGTGCGGGTCGACGTCGCAGAACACCGGGCGCGCGCCGGAGGACAGGATGGCGTTGCCGTTGGCCACGAAGGAGATCGCGGGCACCACCACGTCGTCGGCCGGGCCGAGGCCGAGCAGCTCGGTGGCCAGGAAGAGGCCGGAGGTGGCGGAGTTGATGAAGATCAGCTGGTCGGAGGACACTCCCAGGTGTGCGGCGAACTCGGCTTCGAACGCCCTGGTGCGGGGCCCGTATCCCAGCCAGTTGGTGGCGAAGACCTCGCGGACGGCCTCGGCCTCCTCGTCGCCGAGACTCGGCTGAAACACGTTGATCATGGACAGCTCCAACCACCGAAGATGCGGGACGGCAGCCAGTTTGGTCTTTGTGCGGCGATCGAACATCTTCTGCGTTGCGGTAATTTCACCCGCACGTACCACGCCCGCGATTCCGCCGATTCCGCATTTCCGGACAAGACACGGCCGGTCGCACCGACTAGGAATAGCGGCGGACGGACCGGCCCGAAGGAGGAGGCACGACGTGCCGATCGTTGGCGGAACACGACCCTGGCGCTTTGCGGCGCTGCTGTCGGCGCTGTTCGTGGTAGTGGGCGGGATGAGCGCGCCCGCCTCGGCGCAGCAGGACCCGGTGCGCGTGCTGGTCTTCCACCAGACGGGCCACCCCGACCTCCGGCACGCCTCGATCGAATACGGTATAGCCGCAATTCGTGAAATGGGCGCCCAGCACGGATTCACGGTTGACGAAACCCGCGAGTCCGCCGTCTTCACCGACGAGGGGCTGGCCGCGTACGACGCCGTGGTGTGGCTCAACGTGATCGCGCCCAGCTTCACCGACGCGCAGCGCGCGGCCTTCGAGCGGTACATCACCGGTGGCGGCGGCTACGTCGGCGTGCACGGGCCGGCGGGCATGGAGTCCAACTGGCCCTGGTACTACAACGAGCTGGTCGGCACGTTCTACCACTCGCACCCGTACCCGCCGCGGTTCCCCGAGACCCAGCGCGCCACCATCCGGGTGGAGGACCGGGACCACCCGTCGACGGCGCACCTGCCCGCCGAGTGGGAGTTCACCGAGGAGTGGTGGAACTTCTACGGCAGCGTCCGGCAGGACGCGCACGTGCTCGCCTCGCTCGACGAGTCCACCTACCAGCCGGGTCCCGGCGCGATGGGCGACCACCCCGTCACCTGGTGCCGCGAGCCCGCGGGCGGGCGGGCCTGGTACACCAACCTCGGCCACAGCATCGAGACCTACGCCGACCCCGCGTTCCGCGCGCACCTGCTCGGCGGCATCCAGTACGCCAACGGGCAGGAGCCGGGTGACTGCGGCGGCCGGGCCACGCGGCCCGCGCGGGACTTCGCCCGGACGACGCTCGCCGGGGGTTCCGGGTCGACGTCCCTGGCCGTGCTGCCGGACCGCGGCGTGCTGCACGCCGCGCCGGACGGGCAGGTGTGGTTGACCGGCGCCGACGGGACCACGAACCGCGCCGCCGCGTTCCGCGGCCACCTGCACGGCATCGCCGTCGACCCGGCGTCACCCCGCTGGGTCTACGTCTACCTCGACGACCACGTCTCCCGCTTCCCGCTGCGCGGCCGCGTGCTCGACCGCCGCGGCGAGCAGCGCGTCATCGACGCGCCCGGCGGTGGCGACCTGGGGTTCGACCGGGACGGCAACCTGCTGGTGTCCACCGGTGACGACACCGACACCACCGGGTCGGCCGGGTACGCGCCCCTCGACGAGCGGCCGGGACACGCGACGCGCGACGCCCGGCGCACGGCCGGGAGCACCGACAGCCTGAGCGGCAAGCTGCTCCGGGTCACCGTCGGCCGCGACGGCGGCTACACCGTCCCCGCGGGCAACCTGTTCCCGCCGGGCACGCCGAAGACGCGGCCGGAGATCTACGCCATGGGGCTGCGCGCCCCCGTGCGGTTCTCCGTCGACCGGCCGACCGGCTCGGTCCTGGTGGCCGACCACGGACCGGCCGCGGGCGCGCCCGACCCGGCGCGCGGCCCGGCAGGGCAGGCCGAGCTGACCAGGCTCACCGCGCCCGGCAACCTCGGCTGGCCGTACTGCGCCGGGGCCAACCAGCCCTACGCCGTGGCCGGGACGCCGTTCGACTGCGCCGCTCCGCGCAACACGAGTCCGCACAACACCGGGCTGGTCGACCTGCCGCCCGCGGTCCCCGCGTCGCCGGCCTACGACGGGGAGTCGGTGCCGGAGCTGACGACCGGCGGGTCGACGCCGCCGTTCGGCAACGGCGGCGAGGCGCCGATGAGCGGACCGACCTACCGGTCCGGCTCGACCTCCGAGACGGCGTTCCCACCCGAGTACGACGGTTCGGCGTTCGTGCTGGACCGCGACCGCGGTTGGGTGAAGGAACTCCGCCCGGACGGTGAGATCCGCCCGTTCCAGCGGTTCGCCGGCCCGACGGACGCGGAGTTCGGCCCGGACGGCTCGCTGTACGTGCTGGACGGCGCCGGCCTGCACCGCGTGGACTACGCGAAGGGCAGGCGGGCGCCCGAGGTGGAGGTGACCACGCGGCCGGGAGCCGACCCGCGCGAGGTGGTCCTCCACCCGGCGGGCACCCACGACCCGGACGGCGACGCGCTGCGCTACGAGTGGGACGTCGACGGCGACGGCCGGGTGGACTCGACGCAGGCGGGCGAGCTCCGGCACCGGTACGCCAGGCCGGGCGAGTACCGCGTGACGCTGAAGGTCACCGACACCACGGGCCGCTCGACCGTCGAGCGGACGACCGCGGTCGCGGGCAACACGCGCCCGGCGGTGACGTTGACCTCCCCGGGCGACGGCGTGATCGCCGCACCGGGCGAGACCGTGCCGTTCAGCGTCGCGGTGTCCGACGACCGCCCGGTCGACTGCGCCAGGGTCCGCGTCGAGTACACCGTCGACGGGCGCGTCGCGGCGCGGGGTTCCGGCTGCGAGGGATCGGTGACCCTCCCCCGCGGCGGCGGCACCCTCACGGCCGTCTACACCGACACCGGGACCCCGCGGCTCACGGGCTCGGCGAGCCACGTGGTGCACGCCCTGGAGTGGGAGGCGGAGTCGGTCGCGGAGGCCTTCGGCCCGAGGGTCACGCCGCTGCCGGCCGGAGGTGGCGCGAGGGTGGGCGACCTGGAGCAGGACGACTGGCTGAAGCTCGACCGCGTGGACCTGACCGGCGTCACGGGTGTCTCGTTCCGGGTGTCCGCCACCGCGCCCGGCGCCACGATCACCGTCCAGTACCACGAGGTGGGCGGCGCGGCGCTGGGCACGGTGGAGGTGCCGTCGACCGGCGACCTGGACACCTACGTGGACGTGGCGCTGCCCGCGTTCACGCCCCCGCCCGGCACGGAACCGCTGTACTTCGTGGTGGGAGGCCCGCCCGGCGTGCTGACCGTGGACAAGGTGACCTTCACGAAGGGCTGATGACGACCGCGAACGGGGCGGTGCCTGCTCGCGGCACCGCCCCGTTCGCGGTGTCGTGTCCCGCCCGGGACTCACCCGGTCGGGGCGAGGACCTCGTCGATCTCCCGGGCGGTCAGGGTCGCGCCGCGGGACAGCGCCGCGGCGAGCGCGGCGGGGTCGAGGGCCCCTTCGAGCCGGGCGGACACCCGGTCGTAGTCACCCCGTTCGGCGGGCGGGAGCGGGGCGCCGACCGATTCCCGGGCCGCGGTCGCCGCGCCCAGCAGGAGCGCACCGGCCTCGGCCCGCCCGGCGAGCGTCACGGCGCCCGCCATGCCCTCCAGCGCCAGCGCCACCGCGCGGGGGTCGCCCGACTTCCGCGCGATCCCCAGGCCCGTCAGGTGGTGGGCCGCCGCCTCGGCCGGGTCGCCGCGGAGTTCGGCGACGAACCCCAGCTCGGCCACCACCAGCGCGTGCCCGACCCCCTCGGCGAAGTCCGAGCCCCGGCTCCACTCCAGCAGGCGGCACAGCCGGACCTCGGCGCCGTCTAGGTCGCCCTCGCGGCGCGCGCCCAGCGCCAGGCCGAGTTCCGCGCTCACCTCGGCGGTCTTCGCGTTCTGCTCGGCCGCCATCCGCAGCGCCCGCCCGTGCGACTCCCGCGCGGTCGCGAAGTCGCCGGTCAGCAGCGCCACCCGGCCGAGGCCGTTGAGCCGGTCGACGACCTCCGGCCACAGCCCGAGCTGCTCGGCCGCCCGCAGCCCCTCCTGGTGCAGCCGCGCCGCGCGCGCGTAGTCGCCGCCGATCTCGGCGAGCGCGGCCAGCGCCGCGGACGCCCTCGACTGCCCCCACCGGTCCCCCACCTCGGCGAACAGCGCCGCGCTCCGCCTGCCGTCGCGGTCGAGCGTGGCCAGGTCGCCGCGGGCGAGCGCCTGGCCGGCCCGGGTGCTCAGCGCCGCGGCCGTGCCCCAGCGGTCGCCCGCCGCCTCGAACTCGGCGAGCGCGCGGTTGACCAGGTCCCCCTCCGCGGCGACGTCCCCGGTGCGCGACACCGCGTAGTCGAGGAACCAGAACGCCCTGGCCCGGCCCTCGGGGATCCGCTCGAACAGCTCCACGACCCGGGCGATCCGCGCCGTCCGGTCGGTGCTGTCGCCCTGCAGGATCGCGATCCCGGTGCGCCACGCCAGCGCCGCCGCCACCAGCGGAGGGGCCCCGCCGGAGCCCGCCGCGGCGTCGAGGGACCGGCGTGCCTCGGCGAACCGGCCACGCAGGCACCAGTACCAGGCCAACGCGGTCGCCAGCCGCAGCGCCGTGTCCCGGTCGCCGTCGCGGACGGCCCCGTCGAACGCCGCGCGCAGGTTCGCCGATTCCCGGTCCAACCGCTCCAGCCAGCGCCGCTGGTCGCCCGCGCGCAGGTGCGGCTCCGCCCGTTCGGCCAGCCCCAAGTAGTACTCGCGGTGCCTCAGGCGCACCGCGTCCGCTTCGCCCGGCTCCCCCGGCTGGTCCAGGCAGTACGCGGCGACCGACTCCAGCAGCCGGTACCGCGGGCCGCGCGCCTCGACCGGCACCACCAGAGACCGGTCCACCAGCCGCGTCAGGAGGTCGAGGACGTCGGCCGCGGTCACCTCGCCGCCCGCGCACACGGCCTCGGCGGCTTCGAGCGTCGCGCTCTCACCGTGGCGGGCGAGCCTGCGCAGGACCGCGCGCTCGGGACCCGAGAGCAGGTCCCAGCTCCAGTCGATCATCGCCCGCAGGGTCCGCTGCCGGGGAGCGGCGCCCCGGTAGCCGGTGGCGAGCAGCCGGAACCGGTCGTCGAGCCGCTCCACCAGGCCGGACACGCCGAGCGCCCGCACCCGGTTGGCCGCCAGTTCCAGCGCGAGGGGGATGCCGTCGAGCCGACGGCACAGCACGGCGACGTCCCCGGCGTTGTCGTCGTCGAGCCGGAACCCGGGCGAGGCCGCCGCCGCCCGCGCGACGAACAGCTCGACGGCGCCCGCGCGGTCGAGCGGCGCCACGTCCCACCGGACCTCGCCCGCGAGGCCGAGCGGCTCCTGGCTGGTCGCCAGGACCCGCAGCCGGGGCGCGGCTCGCAGCAACCGGTCCACCAGCTCGGCGGCGGGCTCGACGACGTGCTCGCAGTTGTCCAGCACGAGCAGCAGTTCCCTGGCGCGCAACGCGTCCGCCAGCCGCGCGACCGGGTCCAACGGCTGCCCCACGGCCGCGTCGTCGCGCAGCCCCAGCGCCGCGGTCACCGCCTCCACCAGCGGTTCGGGCGTGGCGGCGGTCAGCGGCGCCAGCTCCACGAGCCACACGCCGTCCGGGTACGCCGCGGTGAGCCGGGCGGCCGTCTCCACCGCGAGGCGGGTCTTGCCGACCCCGCCGGGGCCGGTGAGCGTGACCAGCCGCGCCGCGCCGAGGGCCGACCGCACCCCGTCCAGGTCGTCGTCCCGGCCGACCAGGTCGCTCAGCTGGGCGGGCAGGTTGCCGCGCGGCGCGGGCACCGCCGCGTCCAGCGCGGGATCCCGGGTGAGGACGGCTTGGTGCAGCGCCGTCAGCCCGGCGCTGGGATCGAGGCCCAGCTCGTCGGCCAGCCGTTCGCGCAGCTCGCCGTAGCTGGCCAGCGCCGCGCTCTGCCTGCCCGCGCCGTAGAGGGCTCGCACGTGCGCCGCGCGCAGGCGCTCGCGCAGCGGGTACCGGGCGACCAGGTCTTCCAGCTCGGCCACCAGCCCGGTGTGCTCGCCCAGCTCCAGCCGCGCCTCGACCCACAGCTCCACCGCCGTCAGGCGGTCCTCCTCCAGCCGCGCGGTGACCGGCCGGGCGAACGGCTCGTCGGCGAAGTCCGCCAGCGCCGGGCCGCGCCACAGCTGGAGCGCCTCGGCCAGCAGGGCCGCCCTGGTCGCCGGGTCGGCCGCGGCGGCACGCGCGGTGAGGGCGTGGAACCGGCCGACGTCGGTGCACCCCGGCGGCACGTCGAGCAGGTAGCCCGGCGGCCGGGAGACGACCAGGGCGCGGGCGCCTGGCTCGGCGTCGGCGAGCGCTTTGCGCAGCTGGGAGACCTTGACCTGCAACGCCGACTGCGGGTTGCCCGGCAGCGCCTCGCCCCACAGGTCGTCGATGAGGCGCGCGGTCGGGATCAGCTCGCCGCGGTGCGCGACGAGGTCGGCCAGCAGTGCGCGCACCTTCACGCCGGGCACCGCTACCGGCGCGCCCGCATCCGTCCAGACGGCCAGTGGACCGAGCACGTCGAACCGCACGTGAGCACGATAACGCTTCGCACGCCGGGAGATGCGGCGCGATCCGCCGGGGAAACAGGATGGGGTTGCCGAAACCACCGATCCGAGTCGGAGGAATTTGCCGCGATGAGCCACGAGCACGTCGGTGCGACGACATTACGAGGCCTCCCGGCGACACCGCTCGACCCGGAAAACGGAGCGGGCGATCGGGCGCGGGAGTTCACCGCCGTGGGCGACGAGATGTCCCCCGTGACGCCGGCCGATTTGACGGGCGCCGACCTCGATGGGACGGCGGTGCCGACAGCTTCTGTCAACCTGCCGTTCACCCGGGTGTGGTGGCGCGGGGCGGCCGGAATCGACGCGGCGGATTCGGTGGCGCACGTCGCGGTCGGCCGCCACCCGGATCGCCGCGCCGAGGCAGCGGCCGCGCGTGTCGCCGCCGCTAATCGTCTGCGGCGTTCCGCATAAGGGCCCGCGCATGCGCATCCTTTTCACGAGCGTGGGTTTGTCCGGGCACTTCTTCACCCTCGTGCCGCTCGCCTGGGCGTGCCGGGCGGCGGGTCACGAGGTGCTGGTCGCGACCGCCGAGCACTTCGTGCCGGTGATCGTGCGCGCCGGTCTGCCGGCGGTGCCGTGCGGTCCGCCCGCGGACTTCGTGGCTTTGGGCGCCGCCGACGCGGTGTCCGACACCCACGCCCGGCGGCGGTCGGCCCACGGCCGGGTGTTCGCCCGGATCGCGGAGAGCGGCCTGGACGGCACGGCGGAGCTGGTGCGCTCCTGGCGGCCGGACGTCGTGGTGAGCGAGCGCGCCGAAGCCGCGGGCCCGGTCGCCGCCGCGGCCCACGGGGTGCCCCTGGTCGAACTGCGCTGGGGAGTGGCCGAGCTGACCGAGTACCGCGAGGCCGCGGCGGCGCGGCTCGGCCCGCTCCCCGAGCCCGACCTGGTGCTCGACCCGTGGCCGCCGAGCCTGCGGTTGGAGCACGCACGTGGGCACAGCAGCCTGCGCCACGTGTCGTACAACGGCGACGCGCGCGTGCCGGACTGGGCGCTGCGCCCGCGCTCGCGCCCCCGGGTCTGCCTGACCCTGGGCACCGTGGTGCCGCGCCTGGGTGCGGCGGGTGTGCCGGATTTGGTGGCCGGGACCCTGGAACGATTGGCGGGCCACGGTTTCGAGCTCGTCGTCGCGGTGGCCGACGACGTCGCCGCGACCTGGTCGTCCCTTCCGGACGCCGTCCTCCACGCGGGCCACATCCCCTTGGCCCAAGCCGCAGCCGCCTGCGACGCCGTCATCCACCACGGCGGCCAGGGCACGTCGCTGACCGCCCTGGAGGCGGGCTGTCCCCAACTGGTCCTACCGCAGTTCGACGACCAGTTGGACAACGCCGACGCGGTGGTCCGCGCGGGCGCGGGCATGAGCCTGTCCACCGACCTCACCCCCGCCGCGATCGCCGACACCTGCGCCGAACTCCTCGCGACCCGCGCCTACCGGACGGCGGCGGAGGCGGTGGCCGCGGAGATCGGCGGGCAACCCAGCCCGGCCCGCGTGGTGGCCGACCTGGCGGCGCTGGTCGCCGGCGCGCCCCGCCCGAGGCGGTCCGACTCCGGCTTCCTGATCGGCACCGGCCGGCATTCCGAGGCTTGATCAGTTCCGATCGGATGGTTGGTGGTCGCGCGGGTTGAATGATGTCCAGTCTGGTCAGGATCCCGCAGACGTGGACGCTGGGGGTTGCGGTCACCCGCTCAGGTCCGCGGTGGGGGCAGGTGTGGTGGGGTCAGGTGGGGTGGGGGTCAGACGGGGCGGGCGGAGCGGCAGCTGGTGGCTTGGCAGCCCCAGGTCGTGGTGGTTCCGACGGTCACGAGGGCGGCGTGGGCGAGGAAGCGGTCGCGTTTCGCGCGTTCGTCCAAGTTCGCGCAGTCGCACGGGGATTCGGGGTCGGTCGGTTCGTCGTGCGCCAAGCCCATGTAGCCCGGTGGGATGCCGAGGCCGTTGGCGATGTCGGTCAGGGTGTCGTAGGACTCGACCTTGGCGCCGGAGAGGATCCGGTCGACGTCGTGGTCCGGTTGGCCGGTCAGCGCGGCGATCCGGTCGCGCGGCACGCCGTGGTGCGTCAGGAGCCGGTAGACGGTGGTGATGTCGCGCAACGCCAACGCCTCCCGCATGTCGTGCTGCTCCCACACGTCGGGCAGGTCGGGGCGCGGGTGGACGGTGGGGCGCACCGCGCGTTCGGCCACGGCGGGGCCGGGTGCGGTGGCGGCGGTCCACCCGACCCACGCCCACTCCGGTTCGGCCGGCTTCGCCGCGGCTCGCGCGTCGGCGGCGGACAGGGCCACGCCGCGCACGGCGTTGCGGAAGCGGTACGGGACGGCCGCCGACGCGGGGATGCCGCACGTGGGACCGGCCAGGATCGCGGCGACCGACTCGCTCGGCGGGCCGCCTCGCCAGTACAGCTCCAGGACGTCGCCTACGACGACGCCGTCCAGCCAGGCGGCGCCGCGCCACAGCGGCAGCCGGCGGAGCACGCCGCTCATCAGGTCGGCGGGCACGTCGGGTGGTGGTTGGGCCTCGCGGGGGTCGAGGTGGTCGGTCAGGGCCAGGTCGACCGGCAGGCCGGTGGCGACGGCTCGACGCCAGCGCTCCCGCGTCACGCCGAGGAGGCGCACTTCGCCGTCCGGTGAACGCAGGTCGAGGTGGTTGCGCCGCGGGTGCGCGCGCAGGCCGGGCACGCCGCGGACCCGGTCGCCGGCGACGACCGGGAGGGCCTCGGTCAGGAGTTGGTCCAGCGCGGCGTCGTGGACCCGCAGGCCGAGCACCTTCGCGTCCGGCCGCACGCGGCTCACCAGGGCCGTCGGCCGCAGGGAGTCGCCACGCCGGCGCATGCCCGCCATCGCGCGGTTGGCCGCCGCCAGGAGCGACGCCTCGAACCGGCGTTGGCCCGGCAGGCAGGCGCTGGGCACGAGGGAGTCGGGCTGGGCGCCGCCGCGTTGCCTGCGCACCATGTTCGGTGTCTCGCCGGTGCACCAGTAGCGCTTGGCCAGGGAGCTTGTGGACACGAGGAACCTCCGCGGACGCCACCCGGTCGACGCCACGGGCTCGACCACGCGTGAACACGCGACTGCTCGAACACGCAGACGCGCGAACGCACTGGCGTCGAACCCCGGGGAAGAGGCGGACACGCGGGACACGTTCTCGTGGGAACGCGCTCTGGAGGCACCCACTCCATCCGGGTCAGGAGGAGCCTCGGTGGCAGCCGCACCTGCCAGGTCACAAAACTACAACAGCGGTGATGGCCGGTGGGGCTCGATCACTCGAAGGTGCGAACTCGTCGGGTTCGGGTTGTGGGGGCGTCGGGGTGGCGGGGTGTCGTCGTGTCGGGGTGTCGTGTGGGGGTGTCGTTGTGTGTCGGGTGTCAGAGCTTGCGGCCCACGGCGGCGAGGCCAGCGAAGCGCTCCGGGTGCTCGCCGACGTCTTCCGGCGAGGCAGGACGCCACAGCGGGAGGTGCACGACGCCCGGCTCGACCAGCTCGTAGCCCTCGAACAACGCCTCGACCTCGGGCTTGGAGCGCATGGTCATCGGAGTGGCGGTGCGCCGTCGGTACAGGTCGGTGTGGTCGTCGGCCTGGGTGTCCTGGCCGTCGTGCGTGGCGTGCGAGATGACCAGGTAGCTGCCCGGCGGCACGGCGTCCCGGTAGGCGGAGATGATCTTCGCCGGGTCGTCCTGGACGAAGTGCAGCACCGCGACCATCATCACCGCGATCGGCTGGTCGAAGTCGAGCGTGCGGGCGACCACCGGGTCGGCGAGCACCTCGTCCGGGTGGCGGAGGTCTTCCTGGACGACGGTGGTCCGCGGGTCGTCGCCGAGGATCGTGCGGCTGTAGGTCACGGCGATCGGGTCGTTGTCGACGTAGACCACGCGTGCGGTGGGGTCGGCGTCGCGGGCGACCTCGTGGACGTTGCCCACGGTCGGGATGCCGGAGCCGAGGTCGAGGAACTGGGTCACGCCCGTGCTCACGCAGAACTGGACGGCGCGGCGCAGGAACGCCCGGTTGGCCTGCATGATCAGCGGCAGCTCCGGCCACATCGAGATCGCCTGCTCGGCCATCTCGCGGTCGACGGCGAAGTTGTGCGCGCCGCCGAGGTAGTAGTCGTACACCCGGGCCGCGCTCGGCCTGGTCAGGTCGATGTCCGGTCGTTCACCCACGGATTGCTCCTTCCCCCGGCCGGCAGCTTAGGCGGCGGTGGGTGTGGGCGGTCGAGTGGTGTGGGTCGGGTGGTGGGCGTGCCTTCGAGACTAGGCCGATCGCGTGCTACCTGCGGATACCCCGTTCGCGGGCCCCGGATTGTCGGACCCCCTCGGTAGAATCGAACACGAGTTCGAGCGCGTGCGAGGGGAGCTTGTCGTGGAGCCGATCAGCGTCACCGCCCTGTCCTTCACCGAGTACGTCATGAGCGGTCAGCGTGGCCGGATCAGCATCGTGTCCGAGCAGCGGCGCATCTACCTGTCGTCCGAGCAGTGGGTGGCCGGGTTCTACAACCCGATGCGGGACGCCATGAGGCGGGCGGCCAACTCGCCCGACCCGGCCGCGGAGTTGGACAAGGCGGTCGAGGCGGCGCACCGACAGCCTCGGGCCGGGCAGCCTCGGGCGTACGAGGAGCTGCGGGAGGGGTTCCTGCCGTGGTTGCGGTCGACCAGGGCGACCGGTGTGCCCACGTCGGCGGCCAAGTGGCGGACGGGTGACCTGGCGTTGCGGGTCCGGCCGCACTTGGGGTTGCGGATGCCGGACGGGTCGCGAGCCGCGGTGTTGGTGTACGTCAAGGAGACGCCGATGACGCAGGAGGCGGCCAACATCGGGTTGCGGATCCTGCAGCAGGCGATGCCCGACACGTTGCCGGGCGCGACGCCGGAGGTCGTGCCGTTGGTGTTGGACGCGCGGCGGGGGCGGGCGTTCCGGATGTCCCGGCGGACGAACCTGGCCAAGTTGGACGCGTTGATCGCGGCGGAGGCGGCTGGGTACGTGGTGCATTGGAGGATGAGCGCTTAGCGGCTAGCGGCTAGCGGCTTGGGTGGGGTGGGGCCGGTTGGCTGGGTTGTGTGGGTTGGGTTTGGGCGGGGCGGTGGTGGTCTCGTTCGGCTCGATTTGACATGGGGCCCTTACGGGCACCCCAGGCAGGCCAAAGCCGGGCAGGCCTGGCGGGAAGAGCGTCCGCCAAGCCTGCCCGGCTTCGACCAGCCTATGGCACCCGAACCCATGTCAAATCGGGCCTAGGTGGGGTGGTTCCGGGTCCGTTGTGGGTGGGTGGGTCGGGTGGTCTCGGTGCGGGTGTGCGGGTTCGTTGTGGGGGCTAGGCGGGGAAGGTGGACTCGGTGGGTGCGCTGAGGGTCCGTGTGGTGCGGTGGGGGTTAGGCGGGGAAGGTGGCGGGGTTGTGGGTGAAGTGGCCGCCGATGACGGTGGCGGCGATCGCGATGTCGCCGATCTTGGAGATGTCGCTGGTCAGGGGGTTGGATTCGAGGATGGCGAAGTCGGCCAGCTTGCCCGGGGCGATGGTGCCGAGGGCGTTTTCCTGGCGGCACGCGTAAGCGGCGCCGATGGTGTAGGCGGAGAGCGCTTGGTGGACGGTGATGGCTTCGTCCGGGCCGATGGGGTTGCCTTCCCTGGACCTTCGTTCGGCCATGAACTGGATGGCGCGCAGTGGTTTGCCGTCGGCCACCGGGCGGTCCGAGCTGCCGGCCAGGGGGATTCCGTGGTCGAGGAAGGACTTGCCCCGGTACATCCAGGGTGAGCGTTCGGGGCCCATGATCTTGGCGTAGTCGTCGCCGTAGGCCCACAGGAAGGTCGGCTGGATCACCGGGATGACGTCCAGTTCGGCGATGCGGGCCAGTTGCTCGGGTCGGACCAGGCCGCAGTGCTCGATTCGGTGTCGGGCGTCCGGGCGGGGTGTGGTTTGCAGGGCTTCGGAGAGGGCGTCCAAGGCGAAGTCGACGGCGCGGTCGCCGATGGCGTGGACCGCCAGTTGCCAGCCGGCTTTGTGGCCGTCGATGATCGCGGCACGCATGAGGTCCGGGTCGTCCTGCAGTTGGCCCGATGTCGCCATGCCTTCGTACGGCCAGGTCAACGCGGCCGTGCGGGCCATCATGCCGCCGTCGGTCCACAGCTTGAGCGGGCCGATGGAGAGGCGGTCGTCGCCCAGGCCGGTTCGCAGGCCCAGGGGCACGGCGCGGCGGATGCCGTCGTCGGCGTGGGCGACCACTGGTTCCAGGCGGTCGGCGGAGATCATCAGTTGGATGCGGATGGGCAGGGTGGCGCGTTGGTAGGCCTCGACCTCCAACGGGCTGCTGCCGATCAGGCCGCCGCCCACGCCGGCTTCGGCGGCCAGGACCACGCCTTCCCGGAGGCACTGGTTCGCCCCGGACTCGACGTCGGCGGCGATGTCGTCCAACGAGTACGGGAGCCGTAGAGCGCGCACGGCGGTCTGGGCGGCTTCGGCGAGGAAGCCGGTCGGGTTGCCGGCCTCGTCACGTTGGGCGTCGCGCAAGGCCGAGGCGGGGAGCACGGCGAGCACGTCGCCGCTGACGACGCAGGCGTGGCCGGACAGGTCCTGCACGTAGACGCGCGGCCCGATCAGGTCCAGGTCGCGCGAGGTCAGCGGGCGGTCGAGGGCGCGGTGGTCGTAGCCCGCCGCCTCGACCCAGCCCGAGGCGCGCGGTGCGCCGCGCAGGACTTCCAAGACCTGGGCGACGGTCTTGCAGGAGGAGACGTCCGGGGTCCTCGCCGCACGTCCGGCCCACGCGAGGTGGTTGTGGGCGTCCACGAAACCCGGCAGCACGACCGCGCCGTCGAGGTCGACCACGCGGCGCGCGGGCAGGTCCGCGACGTCGTCGTCCAGGCCGACGACCCTCCCCGCCCAGACCCCGATCACCGACGCCACCGGCCGGGCCGGGTCCATGGTCACGACCTGCCCGCCAACCACCTTGAGGTCAAGGATCACCCGCAAAGGCTAGCCCACGAGCACTTAGGTTAGGGTTGGGTAACTTAGGCGAGCCTATCCAAGGAGGAGCTCCATGCGGGTCGTCATGTTCGGTTACCAGACCTGGGGTCACCGCACGCTCCAGGCACTGCTGGACTCCGAGCACGAGGTGGTGCTGGTCGTCACGCACCCCAAGAGCGACCACGCCTACGAGCGCATCTGGAGCGACTCGGTCGCGGACCTGGCCGCCGAGCACGGCGTCGAGACGATCATCCGCAACCGGCCGGACGACGACGAGCTGTTCCAGCGCCTCAAGGAGGTCGAGCCGGACGTCATCGTCGCCACGAACTGGCGCACGTGGATCCCGCCGCACATCTTCACCCTCCCCAAGCACGGCACGCTGAACGTGCACGACTCGCTGCTCCCCGCCTACGCGGGCTTCTCGCCGTTGATCTGGGCCCTGATCAACGGCGAGAAGGAGGTCGGCGTCACCGCGCACCTGATGGACGACACCCTGGACGCTGGCGACATCGTGCTCCAGCGCGCCGTCCCCGTCGGCCCGCGCGACACGACGGCGGACCTGTTCCACAAGACGCTGGAGCTGTTCGGGCCGATCACCGTGGACGGCCTGGCCGAGATCGCCAAGGGCCGCACGGACTTCACCAAGCAGGACCGGTCGAAGGCCAGCTTCTTCCACAAGCGCGCGGAGGAGGACCTGCGCATCGACTGGACGTGGGGCGCGGAGGAGCTGGACCGGCTGGTGCGGGCGCAGTGCGCGCCGTACCCGAGCGCGTTCGCGTTCCACAAGGGCAAGCGGCTGGAGATCGTGGAGGCCGAGGTGTCCAAGGAGCGCTACGGCGGCACGCCCGGTCGGATCTTCTACCGCGAGGGCGACGGTGTCGCGATCGTCGCGGGCGCGGAGGCCCGACGCGGCCGCAACCACGCCCTGCTGGTCAAGCGGGTGCGGACGGAGGACGGCGTCGAGCTGGGCGCGACGGAGTACTTCACGCACATGGGCGGGTACCTCACGAGTCGACCCTGAGCGAGGCCTGGCGCACGACGAACAGGAACGCCCAGGTGAGGACGATCAGGACGGCGTGGGCGATGAGGGGTCCCGGGGACTTCTCCACCAGGACCCAGCCGACCCACGTGTAGGTGACCAGGGCGCCGGCCGCCACCGCGTACCGGTGGGCGGCGCCCCAGGTCGTGCTCCGGCCCCACCAGGTCAAGGCGGTGGCGGCGAGGACCGTGAGGGCGACCTTGAGGCCGAAGCCGGTCCAGTCCTCGGGCACGGCGACGAAGATCGAGGACACCAGGAACGCGCCGATGCCGAGTGGTCCCGGGCGGGGCGCGCGTCGGTCGGTGGTGGCGCGCGGCCGGATCAGGAAGGCGATGGCGATCAGTGCCAGGACGGTGACGGCGGCGCCGAGGCGTTGAGCCGGCGTGGCCATGAAGTCCTCCTGGACGAGGAGGATCCGGAAGACGAGCGCGGAGCCGGTGACGAAGACGAGCGCGAGGACGATCAAGCCCTTCCGGCCGAGCCACGGAGTGCTGCGTCGTCGCCAGGCCAGTGACTCGACCAGGGCGATCGGCACGCCGATGCTCCAGACGGCGTGGCCGACGACGAACGAGTAGCCGTTCAGCGCGCTGATCCCCAGCGCCGGGATCGGGGTGACGGCCTGGAACTCGTACTCCTCGAACGCCGGGTTGAACAGCGACTGGTCCAGCAGTCCTGCTTCCAGCACACCGTAGGCCAAGCCGAGGACGAGGATGGTCGGCCAGCCCCGACCCGTGCGCCGGACGACCTCGCGGATCAGCAGCGCTCCCCCGCCGTACATCGGCGCGAGGACGATCAGCGCGCCGATCTCGGCCACCGGGAGGTTGCCCAGGACGTACTCGCCGATCAAGGGCGCGAGGAGGAACAGGATCAGGGCGGCGCGGAGGTTGCGGGACATGCCAGGCAACGCTAGGAGCGGCCCTGGCCCGGCACATCGGGCCTGAGATCGGTGTCCGGGCTCCGTCCTTAGGCTGAGCGCGGGCGGACGAGTCCTACTTCGTAGGCCAGGACGACGGCTTGGACGCGGTCGCGGAGGCCCAGCTTGCGCAGGATCGCGGACACGTGCGTCTTGATCGTGGCCTCGGTGAGGACGAGGTGCTCGGCGATCTCGGCGTTCGAGAGCGCCAGTGAGACCAGGCGGAGCACCTCGACCTCACGGCTGGTCAACGCGTCCAGCGCACGTGGGGACGGCGCCGGGAAGGTGTCCACGAAGCGGTCCAGCAGGCGGCGGGTCACGGACGGTGCGAGGAGGGCGTCGCCGCGTGCGATCACGCGGACGGCTTCGACCAGTTCCGCCGGCCGCACGTCCTTGAGCAGGAAGCCGCTCGCGCCGGCGCGCAAGGCCGCGTAGACGGAGTCGTCCACGTCGTAGGTGGTGAGGACCAGGACGCGGGCGGGACTGCCGGAGGTGACGATGCGGCGGGTCGCTTCCAGACCGTCCACGGTGGGCATCCGGACGTCCATCAGGACGACGTCCGGGTTCAGGGAGGCGGTGAGGTCCACCGCTTCGACGCCGTCCGCCGCCTCGCCGACGACGTCGAGGTCGTCGCGAGCCTCCAGGATCATGCGGAAACCGCCGCGCACCAACGCCTGGTCGTCGGCGATGAGGACGCGGATCACGCGGTCACCGCCAGCGGCAGGCGGGCGTGCACGCGGAAACCACCGTCGGGCAACGGGCCCGCGTCGACCGTGCCGCCGAGGAGCGCGGCGCGTTCGCGCATCCCGGTGATGCCGCGCCCGAACGCGGGCACGCCGCCCCGGCCGTCGTCGCGCACTTCCAGTTCGAGCACGCCGGAATCGTTGCGCACCAGCACTTCCGCGCGGCTCGCGCGGGCGTGGCGGAGGGTGTTCGTCAGGGCTTCCTGCACGATCCGGTAGGCCGACAGGTCCACACCGGCGGGCAGCGGCACGGGTTCCCGGGTCACCTCGACGTGCAGGCCGGCGGCGCGCAACGGCTCCACGAGGTCGGCCAGCCGGTCCAGGCCCGGGCGTTCCTCCGGCCGCACGGCGCCGAGGAGCTTGCGCAACTCCTCGAGCGTCGCCCGGCCCGTCGCGTCGATCGAGCGCAACGCCTCCCTGGCGCGGTCGGGGCGTCGGTCGAACACGTCGTCCGCCGCCGCGGCCTGCACCACGATCACCGAGACGCCGTGCGCGATGACGTCGTGCAGCTCGCGGGCGATCCGGGCCTGCTCCTCACCGACCGCGCGTTGCGCCGCTTGTGCCAGCGCGACCCGCCGACTGCGCACGGCTTCGCCCACCGCCGCGACGACCACGGCGACGGCCAGCACGAACTGCGTGTCCTCGGGGGTCGTGGTGCGGAAGTTCAGCGAGATCACGCCGAGCAGCAGGACCAAGGCGGGCAAGGAGAACTTCGGTGCGCGTGCGGCGGCCAGCGAGCCCATGGCGACGAGCGCGGCGAGCGGGAAGACCGTCATCGGCGCGACCAGCTGCACGACCAGGCCGCCGACCAGCGCGATGCCCATGACCGGCACGGGATTGCGACGTCGCCACCACAGCGCGACACCGGACACGACCGCGACCAGCGCGGCGGACACCGTGATCGCGGTGGTGGAGGTGGACGTCCCGACGACCATGAACGCGACGAGCACCGCGACCGAGGCCGGCACGAACACGTCGAACGACTGTCGAATGCGGCGCACGGTTCGGGATTATTCCGGACGATTTCGGCCCCGGTGTTCCGCTCGGCGCGATCATCGCTGATCATGGGGTGCATGAGCGGCAAGCGGTCGACAGCGGTTGTCAGCGGTGTCCTGGCGCTCCTCGTGATCATCGCCGGCTGCGGCAGCGACATCCTGACGCCGAACACCCCCACCACCGCCCCGGTGCCGACGGGTCCGGCTTCGCCCGGCGACGACCCGGCGGCGCAGTTGGCGGCGTTGACCTTGGCGCCCGAGGGGAAGATGACGGGTTACAGCCGCGACCGGTTCCCGCACTGGAGCGCCCAGGGCGACGGGTGCGACACGCGGGAGGTGGTGCTGCAGCGGCAGGGCGCGGACGTGCGGGTCGGCGACAGCTGCAAGATCACCTCGGGGACCTGGACCAGCGTCTACGACGGCAAGGTCGTGACCGACGCGGGCGAGCTCGACATCGACCACACGGTGGCGCTGGCCGAGGCGTGGCGTTCGGGTGCGGACAAGTGGACCGACGAGCAGCGGGAGAAGTTCGCCAACGACCTCGGCGGGTTGCAGCTGATCGCGGTGACGGCGGCCAGCAACCGGTCCAAGGGCGACCAGGACGCGGCCAAGTGGAAGCCCCCGGTGCAGACCTACTGGTGCACGTACGCGCGGGCCGTGGTGTCGGTGAAGACGCTGTACGCGCTTTCCGTGGACGAGGCGGAGCGCGACGCGTTGGGCGCGATGCTCAAGACCTGCTAATCGTGCGGTGACGCTTCGCAGGGGTCCCCGCCCAGGGGATCCCCGGTTTCGATCCTGCCACGAGGGACCGACAAGACGGCGGCGGCGAGGGCCGGTTGTGGACAACTCGCACGGGGTTCAAGGGCGCAGGGACTTGCGCGTGGTTCAGGGGCGCAGGGATTCGCGCGGGGTTCAGGGACGCAGGGAGTCGCGCGAGTTTCAGGGGCGCAGGGACTCGAGCTGGTCGACGATGTCGGTGTAGGCCTCGGCCCGGCGGACCCACGCGGCGAAGCCGGAGGTGGCCGAGGGGATCTCGCCCAGTGGTGAGATCGGGTCCGCGACGCCGTACTCGAGGCGGTAGGCGACCAGGGCGACGGCGGCCTCGACCCAGCGGGAGGGGTCGGGGGTGGTGATCTCGCCCAGGCCGACGCGGAACCACAGCGGCAGGCGGGTGTCGGCGGACAGGGCTCGGTTCAGGCGGCGGCGGGCGATGTCCAGGACCTCCTGGCGCGCCTTCTCCCCCGCCACGACGGCCTCCGCGCGCCACGGCTCCTCGGCGGCCAGCCGGTCGGCGGCCAGCCGGTGGGAGGCGGCACGCGCGCCCGCCTCCTGCGCGTTGACCCGCCACTCCAGGTTCTGCACCTCGTGCTGCAACGCGTCGCGCTCGAAGCGCGGCATGCGGCCGGTCGAGAGCTTGGCCAGCCCGGCGTCCCGCTGCTGCGCCAGCGACTCGTACTCGGCGACCTCGGCCTGCAGGTCGGCGCGCACGGAGTCGGCCAGCAGCTCCTGCTCGGCGTCCCACGCGGCCCGCAGCGCGTTCACCGTCTCGGCGATGCCCTCGGTCGAGTCGAGGTCCTCGTCCGGGCCCGAACCGGCGCCGGACAGCCTGCGCTCCAGCACGTGCAGGCGCGCGCTCACCCGACCGAGCTCGGCCGTCAGCGCCTGGGTGGTGGCGACGAGATCAGCGACGGTCGGCTCGACCTCGTCGAGCCGTTCCTTCTCAGTGGGCACGCGGACCAGCCAACCGCACCGCGCGGCCGCGTCCAGGGACAGAACCGGAAAACCACGCGTACGGGCCGACACAAACCCCCGGCCTGGTTAACGTTCGATCACACACCGTGACACCAGCTTGAACCCGCACCAAACGGTGTATGTCTGGTACATGTCGAGGTCGGTGCACGAGACGGAACGCAAGTACGAGGCCCCCGGTGGCGCCGCGCTGCCGGACCTGACCGACCTGCCCGGCGTGGCGGCCGTGGCGGGACCCGAGGAACAACGCCTGGAAGCGGTCTACTACGACACCGCGGACCTGAGGCTCGCCCGGGCCGGGTTGACGATGCGCCGGCGCACGGGCGGTGACGACGCGGGCTGGCACCTGAAGCTGCCGGCGGGCGTGGACACGCGCGAAGAGGTGCGGCTGCCGCCCGGCCGCGCGGCCAAGCACCCGCCCAAGCAGCTCGGCTCGTTGGTCCAGGTGCACGCGCGCGGCCACGAGCTGTCGCCCGTCGCGCGCATCCAGACCACCCGGCAGCGCTGGCAGCTCGTGGACGACAAGGGCCGCCTGCTCACCGAGGTGGTCGAGGACCTGGTCTCCGGGCAGTCCCTGGCCGACGGCTCGCCGGTCGACTCGTGGCGCGAGATCGAGGTCGAGCTGGGCGAACGCGGAGACGTCGCGCTCCTGGACCAGGTCGAGGCACGGCTGGCGGACGCGGGCATCACCCGGTCCACCTCGTCGGCCAAGCTGGGCCGCCTGCTGGCCGACCGGATCGCCACCACCACGCCGCCGACCACGTCGGGCAAGTCCGCCGGCGACGTGGTGCTGGCGTACCTGCGCGAGCAGGCCGACGCGTTGAAGCACCAGGACCCCAGGGTCCGCCGGGGCGAGGACGACGCCGTGCACCAGATGCGGGTGGCGACGCGCCGGATGCGCAGCGCGCTCCAGGCGTTCGGCACGATCGTGGAACGCGACGACACGCGTGAGCTGACCGACGAGCTGAAGTGGCTCGCGGGCGTGCTCGGCGAGGCCCGTGACCTGGAGGTGCTGCGGACCCGGTTCACCGATCACCTGGCCCGGCTCGACGACGGGTTGGTGCTCGGCCCGGTGCACGCCCAGCTCACCCGGCACTTCGCGCCGTTGGAGGCCGCCGCGCACGAGGCGGCCGTGGCGGCGTTGGACAGCGAGCGGTACTTCGCCCTGCTGGACGCGGTCGACGCGCTGGTCGCCGAACCGCCGTTCACGCCGGCGGCGCAGGCCAAGGCCGCGAAGGCGCTGCCCGAGCTGGTCGACAGGACCTACCGCAGGCTGGCGAAACGGGCCGAGGGCGCGCACGACGACGTCGCGCTGCACGAGGCGCGCAAGGCGGCCAAGCGGCTGCGGTACGCGGTGGAGGTGTCCGAACCGCGGATCGGCAAGCGGGCCAAGGAGTACCGCAAGAAGGTCAAGGCGGTGCAGGAGCTGCTCGGCGAGCACCAGGACGGCGTGCTGGCGCGGCCGGTGCTGCGCGAGCTCGGCGCGAAGGCGCAGCTCGACGGGGAGAACGGCTTCACGTTCGGCCTGCTGCACGGTCTGGAGACGGCCGCGGCGCAACGGGTGGAGGACCGGTTCCCCGCCGCGTGGCGTCGTCTCGGCAAGCCGAAGCTGCGGTAATTGGTCTGGACCTTGACAGCTCCTGGGCCGGCTGAAACGGTGGCGTGAGCCGCCGCTCGGTGATCCACGCCGGCCAGGAGGACGTCAGTGCTTCTCACAGAAGGCGCCGGACGGCGCGGGTTCGGTCGAGCGCTCGTCGCGCTGCTGTTCGTGGGCGCGGTGGGCGCGGCGGTTCCCGCCCAAGCAGCTCCGGAGACGCCGTTGCAGCACATCGTGCCCGCTCCCGTCAGTGTCACCCCGCGGCCGGGCGTGACGTTCACGCTCAGCGCGGACACCAGGATCTACACCCACCCGGGCTCGGCCGACGCGAAGGAGGTCGGCGAGTTCCTCGCGGGCGTCCTGCGCCCGTCGACCGGCTACCGCCTGCCCGTCGTGCCCGGCGCGTCCGGCCGGCACATCTCGCTGCTGCTCGTCGGCGCGGACGCCCGCGTCGGCGCGGAGGGCTACCAGCTCGACGTGACGAAGCGGGGCGTGCTGATCCGGGCGCGCACCGCGGCGGGCCTGTTCGCGGGCGTGCAGACGTTCCGGCAGCTGCTGCCCGCGAAGGTGGAGGCGAAGACCAGGCAGCCCGGGCCGTGGACCGCGCCCGGCGGCCGGGTGCTGGACCACCCGCGCTACGCCCACCGGGGCGCGATGCTCGACGTGGCCCGGCACTTCTTCTCCGTCGACGAGGTCAAGCGGTACATCGACCAGATCGCGCTCTACAAGGTCAACCGGCTGCACCTGCACCTGACCGACGACCAGGGCTGGCGGCTGGAGATCAAGAGCTGGCCCAACCTGACCGCGCACGGCGGCAGCACGGAGGTCGGCGGCGGTCCCGGCGGCTTCTACACCCAGGAGCAGTACCGGGACCTGGTGGCCTACGCCGCCGCACGGCACATCACGGTGATCCCGGAGATCGACCTGCCGGGCCACACCAACGCCGCGCTCTCGTCGTACCCGGAGCTGAACTGCGACGGCGTCGCGCCGCCGCTCTACACCGGCATCGAGGTCGGCTTCAGCTCCCTGTGCATCGACAAGGACATCACCTACCGGTTCGTGGACGACGTGCTGCGCGAAGTGGCCGCGTTGACGCCGGGCGAGTACCTCCACATCGGCGGCGACGAGGCCCACGCCACCACCGACCCGGACTTCGACCTGTTCATGGACAAGGTCCTGCCGCTGGTGGCCAAGCACGGCAAGACCGCGACCGGCTGGCACGAGTTCGTGAAGGCGGGCCCGCCCGCGTCGGCGGTGCCGCAGTTCTGGGGCACCAAGACGGTCGCGCCGGACATGGTCGAAGCCGCCGCGCGCGGCAGCGAGATCGTGCTGTCGCCCGCGACCAAGGCGTACCTGGACATGAAGTACGACGCGAACACCAAGCTCGGGTTGAGCTGGGCCGGGTACACCGACGTGCAGGACGCGTACGACTGGAACCCCGGCGCGTACCTCGAAGGCCTGCCGGCCGAGGCGGTGCGCGGCGTCGAGGCGCCGCTGTGGAGCGAGACCATCACGAACACGGCCGACCTGGAGTACCTGGCGTTCCCGCGCCTGCCCGCGATCGCGGAGCTGGGCTGGTCGCCGTGGTCGACGCACGACTGGGAGAAGTTCAAGGTCCGGCTGGCGGCGCAGGCCGACCGGTGGGACGTGATGGGCGTGAACTACTACCGGTCGCCGCAGGTTCCCTGGAGGTAGTGCCCCGGTCGGGGGAGGCGGCCCGGCGCCGCCTCCCTCACCACGGCTTCTCCACCAGGACGGTCTTGGTCTGCTGGTAGTGGTCGATCACGGCGCGGCTGCCGAGGTCGGACCGGAACGTGTTCAGCCACACGCGTCGCGCGTGGATCCGCCGTGCGACGCGATCGGCCACGGCGGTGTCGCGGGACCAGACGCCCGCGCCGACGCCGCGCGTGGTCTCGTTCGCCGCCTTCACCGCGTCGTCGAGGTCGTCGAACCTGGTCAGCGACACGAGCGGGCCGCCGACGTCGGCCTGGTCGAGGCACGTCCGGCCCTCCAGGACCGTCGGCGTGACGTAGTACCCGCCGGCCAGCTCGCCGGGGAGCTCCGCGCGCTCGCCACCGCGGATCAGCCGGGCGCCTTCGAGCTGGGCGGTCTCGACGCGCGCCAGGAACTCGTCCACCTGCTCACGGCTGGTCAGCGCGCCGATCGTGGTCGCGGTGTCCAGCGGGTGGCCCGGTCGGATCTGCGAGGTGCGCTCGGTGACGTCGGCGAGGAACCGGTCGTAGGCCGGGCTCTGCACCAGCGCCTGGTCGAGGGCGAAGGTGGTGACGCCCCGCAACGCCTTGTCGTAGAACGCGTCGCGGTGCGCGGCCACGTCGGCGAAGAAGACGTGCGGGTGCCTGCCGGTCTCCGACGGCCCGCGGGTGAGCCCGTTCACGACGTTGACCACACCGGGCGGCAGCAGGTCGGCGATCAGGCCCACGAGCACGTGGATCGACGCGGGGGTCTGCTCGGCGGGCTTGAGCACCACGGCGTTGCCGGCCGCCAGCGCGGGCGCGAGCCTCTCCGCCGCCATGAGCAGCGGCCGGTGCCACGGCACGACCTGGCCGACCACGCCGAGCGGCTCCGGGAAGTGGTAGGCCGTCAGGCCCTCGCCGGGCCGCGAGATGCCGCCCTCCTGGGCCCTGACCACGCCCGCGAAGTGGCGGAAGTGGTCCACCGCCGACGGCAGGTCGGCGGCCAGCACCTCGGCGATCGGCTTGCCGCCCTCCCAGGTCTCGGCCACCGCGAGGGCTTCGAGGTGGTCCTCGACCCGGTCGGCGATCTCGGTGAGCACGTTCGCCCGTTCGGCGGCCGACGTGCGGCCCCACCGGCGGGCGGCGCCGTGCGCGGCGTCCAACGCCCGGTCCACGTCCTCGGCCGTGCCCCGGGCCACCTCGGTGAACACCTCGCCGGTGACGGGGGTGCGGTCGGCGAAGTAGCCGCCCTCGGCCGGCGGCGCGTACTCGCCCCCGATGAAGTGGTCGTACCGGTCCCGGTACGACACCACGCTGCCCTGCGCACCCGGCGCCGCGTACCTCGCCATGTCCGCCCCTCCTCGCGTTGGTCGTGGGGCAGCAGCGTGGGACGCACGACGTTGCAACCGCGTTGCACCCGAACGGATCAGCGTTTCGCTTGCCGCGACCGGCGCGGGCGGGTCATCCTGGTCGGGGAGGCGCCCATGCAACCGGACCCGCGACGGCTCGCGCACGTGCACGAGGCGGTGCTGGGCGGTGGCCCGGCGCACGGCGCGCGCGAGCTGATCCTGGAGTCCTGGCGGCGGTCGCTGGCCGCGCGCGTCGACCCGGACCGGCACGAGCCGCCCGTGGTGCTCGACCGGGCCGAGGTGGTCGACCGGCGCGGCGCGCACCCGATCGCGGCGGCGATGCCGGTGCTGCGCGAGACCTTGCTGGGCTTCGCCGACGAGGCCGAGCACGTCATGATCATCACCGACGCGGACGGCAACATCCTGTGGTGCGAGGGCGCGAACGCCGTCCGCTTCCTGGCCGAACGGGTGCGGCTGACCGAGGGCGCGTGCTGGGCCGAGGACGCCATCGGCACGAACGCGATGGGCACGGCGCTGGCGGTGGGCAAGCCGGTGACCGTGCACTCCGCCGAGCACCTGGTGCGGACCTACCACGGGTGGACGTGCGCGGCGAGCCCGGTGCGCGACCCGGACACCGGCCGCACGATCGGCGTGGTGGACGTGAGCGGGCCGTTGAGCAGCACGCACCCGGCGCTGGTCGCGCTCGTGTCCGCCGCGGCCCGGTTGGCCGAGGGCCAGTTGCGGGTGCGGTCGGAGACCCGGGACGAGCGGCTGCGGTCGGTGAACATGCGGCACCTGATCGGCTTGCGCGGCGAGCCCGGCGCGTTGCTGAGCCCGAGCGGTCGGGTGCTGGCCGCCGAACCGCACGGCCTGCTCCAGACGCGGGTGGACGTCACCGGCGAGACCGTGCGGCTGGCCGATGGACGGGAAGCGCTCCTGGAGCCGTTGGACGAGGGGTATCTGCTCCGGGTGCCACGACGGGGCACGCGAAGACCCGTGCTGTCGCTGCGGTTCCTGGGTGATCCGAAGGGGTCGCTGGACGGTCGGGCGCTGCCGCTGTCGTTGCGGCACGCGGAGCTGCTGACGGCGCTCGCGCTGCACCCGCGCGGGCTGACGGCCGAGCGGTTGGCGCTGCACCTCTACGGCGAGCGCGGCAACCCGACCACCGTGCGCGCCGAACTGCACCGGCTGCGCGCCCAGCTCGGCGGAGTGCTGCTGACCAGGCCGTACCGGCTGTCGGCGGACGTGCGCGGCGACTTCCTGGCGGTGCGCGACGCGCTCCACGCCGGTGACGTGGGCACGGCCGCGGCGGCGTACCGGGGCGAACTGCTGCCCCGCTCGGAGGCGCCGGTGGTGTGCGAGGAGCGCGAAGACCTGGCGGCGGCGGTGCGGCGGGGCGTGCTGGAGCGCGGCGACGTCGAGGCGCTGTGGGCGTTCGGGCTGGTGGCGGAGGACTTGACCGTGCTGGAACGGCTGGTCCGCCTGCTGCCGCGCACGGACCCGCGCCGCGAGGTGGCGGCGACCAGGTTGCGGCGGGCGCTGGGGTGACCGCGACGCCGGACGCGGCGCGAACCGGCACTAGCCTGATCCACCATGGGGTACTTCCGGCCGGGGGACGTGGCGTTGCGCCGCGAGGTGTTGCACGGCAAGCCGTGGGTGGTGACCCCGACGAGGGTGGTGCGGGACGGGCCCGACCTGCTGGTCGTCTTCACCGCGCCGGGCACCGAGTTCGGCTTCTTCCCCCACCCGCGGACCCACCACTGGCAGGAGCTGGGCCGCACGCGCTGGAAGGGCATCGGCAAGCTCCAGCTGCACCGGCCCGGTGACGCCTACTCGGTCGACCTGTACTGGCAGGGCGAGGAGCGCCGGTTCGCGGGCTACTACCTGAACCTCCAGGCGCCGTTCCGCCGCACCGCCCTCGGCTTCGACACGCTCGACCACGCGCTGGACTTCTGGGTGCCGGTCGACGGCGACTGGCGCGAGCTGGACCGCGACGAGTTCGAGGAGATGGTCGCCGACGGCAAGTACGACGCCGAGGAGGCCGAGCGGATCGAGCGCACCGCCAAGGAGGTCGAGGCGATGCTGACCGACGGGGCCACGTGGTGGGACCCGGCGTGGGGCGCGTGGGAGCCGGACCCGGACTGGCCGGTGCCCGTGCTGCCCGCCGGCTGGCAGGACGACCCGCTGCCGTGAAGGTGGTCCCCCTCTCGCCGCAGACCCTCGTGGACGAGCTGGTCGGGCGGATCGACGCGCTGCCGCGCACGACGTGGGCCAGGGTGCTGGTCGACGGCGCCCCGCCGACCAAGCCCGGTGAACTGGCGGACGCCCTGGTGGAGCCGCTGCGCGCGCTGGGACGTCCGGTGCTGCGGGTGTCGGCGTGGGACTTCCTGCGGCCGGCGTCCGTGCGGCTGGAGTACGGGCACGAGGACCCCGACTCGTTCCGCGACTCGTGGCTGGACGTGGGCGGGCTGCTGCGCGAGGTGCTGGAGCCGCTCGACCCCGGCGGGTCGGGGCGGGTGCTGCCGGCGTTGTGGAACGCGGCGACGGACCGGGCGCACCGGGCCGACTACGTGACGCTCGGGGCGGGTGGCGTGCTGCTGCTCGACGGCACGGTGTTGCTGGACAAGTGGCTGCCCGCGGAGCTGGCCGTGCACCTGTGGCTGTCGCCGGGAGCGCTCGAACGGCAGTCGGCCGAGGAGTGGCGCTGGACGCTGCCCGCGTACGCCTCCTACGAGCCGCGGGCCGATGTGACGGTGCGCTACGACCACCCCGCGCGGCCCGCACTCGTGGGTACAGTGGACTGAGATCAAGGGGGAGGTGAGGGCATGGCCAGGCTGCAACTGCTGTTGGCGCTGTACCTCCCCGCCGTCTACGCCCTCACGCTGCTCAGCACGCCCACCGAGGTGCTCGCCGCCGTGACGGCCGTGGCCCTGGTCGTGCTGCTGCTCACCGCCACGCCGGTGGTGCAGGCCGCGCCCGCCTGGGTGCGGTCGCTGTCGATCCGCGAGAAGTCACTGCGCGCCGCGTTCCTGCGGCTGCGCGACCCCGACGCGGCGGGCCGTCCCCGTCCTCGAGCTCCGGGACTGGGCCTGCACTCCTGAGGCCCGCAGTTCCCCTTGCTCTGAGGACGGAGTCCCCCTTGTTCCACGCCCTGGGTTCAACCCTGGCCGCGTTCGCCACGCCCGCCCTGGCCATCGTCGCCTTCACCGTCGTCGTGCGGCTGCTCGTGCACCCGCTCAGCCGTGCCGCCGTGCGCGGCGAGAAAGCCCGCGCCGCGTTGGCGCCCGAGGTCCGCGAGCTGTCCAAGAAGTACGGCAAGGACCGGGTGAAGCTCCAGGAGAAGACCCTGGAGCTCTACCGGTCCAACGGCACGTCGATGCTGGCCGGCTGCCTGCCCGCGTTGGTGCAGGTGCCGTTCTTCATGGTGATGTACCGGCTGGTCACCACGCCGAACCCGCTGCTGGACGGCACGCTGCTCGGCGTGCCGCTGGGCACGCACTGGTTCGGCGTGTGGGCGCACACGCCGGTGTTCCTGGCGCTGTTCGCCCTGCTCACCGGGGTCGCGTTCGCCACCTCGCGGTGGCAGGCGGCGGTCGCCCTGAGGAACGGCGGGCCGCAGCCGCCGTTCGCCGGGCTGCTGCGGCTCCTGCCGTTCGGGACCGTGCTGATCGCCGCCGTGCTGCCGCTGGCGGCCGGGATCTACCTGGTGACGACGACTACCTGGACCCTGCTGGAGCGAGCGTTCCTGTACCGCGCAGTTCAGCTCCCGCCTCGTGCAGGTACTTCAGCACGTACCCGTACGACGTGAACAGGCCGCACTCGGCGTAGGACACCGACTGCCGGTGGCAGAAGTCGCGGACCAGGGCCTGCGCCTTGCGCAGGTTCGGTCGCGGCATGCTCGGGAACAGGTGGTGCTCGATCTGGTAGTTCAGGCCGCCGAGCAGGAAGTCGGTGAACCAGCCGCCGGTGACGTTGCGGGAGGTCAGCACCTGCTTGCGCAGGAAGTCGAGCTGGTGGCCGGCCTGCAGCACCGGCATGCCCTTGTGGTTGGGCGCGAACGAGATGCCCATGTAGACGCCGAACAGGCCCTGGTGCACCGCGATGAACGCGATCGCCTTCAGCGGGGACATGAGCAGGAACACCGAGGTCAGGTAGACCGCGACGTGCACGGTCAGCAGCGCGACCTCCAGCCGCCAGCTCTTGACGTCGCGGCGCACCGCGGCGGCGGTGCTGATGACGTGCAGGCTGAAGCCTTCGAGCAGCAGCAGCGGGAAGAAGAGGTACGCCTGGCGCTTGACGACCCAGCGGAAGAAGCCGCGCTTGCGCTCGGCCTGCTCGGCGCTGAACGCGAGGACGGCGATGTCGACGTCCGGGTCCTCGTCCTCGTGGTTGGGGTTGGCGTGGTGGCGGGTGTGCTTGCCCATCCACCAGCCGTAGCCGACGCCGATCAGCAGGTTGCCGAGCAGCAGGCCCATGGTCTGGTTCGCCTTGTGCTCCGCGAACACCTGCCGGTGGCCGGCGTCGTGCCCGAGGAACGCGATCTGGGTGAAGACGACGGCGAGCACGGCGGCCGGCACGAGCTGCCACCAAGAGTCGCCGATCAGCACCATCGCCACCCCGGTCAGGCCGAAGGCGGCCAGCACTGCGACCAGGAACGTGATGTAGAAACCGATGCGCCGGTCGAGCAGACCTTGCTGCTTGACCAACCTGGACAATTCAGCGAAGTCGCTGCCGCGGGCTTGGGTGCTCACTCCCGGAGGGTACGGCGCGCGGGCGCCGGGCTTCAGCCCAGCCTGAGTTGCAACTGGGCGAACAACCGGATCAGCGGGTCGTCGAGATCGAATCCGCCGACCTCCGCCGCACGTCGGAGGCGGTATCGGAGCGTGTTGGGGTGAACGTGCAGTTGCGCGGCTGCGCGTTTCACGTCACCGAATTCGTCCAGGTAGACCAAAAGTGAACGGGCCAGTTCCCCATCGAGCTTCGCGAGTCGCGGATCCCGGATGCGCGGGTGCTCGGCCAAAAGCGCGAGGGTTTCACTGATCAACACCCGGGACCGGACGTCCTCCAGCGTCGCCACGTCGGCGTCGAGGTCGCGCGACATCGCGTCGAGCACGCGGTCGGCCTCGTCGCGGGAGAGCATCACCTCGTCCACCGTCGGCACGGTGGAGCCGATCGCGCCCTGCACCCGCAGGCCCATGTGCTTGCGCGCGGCGGCCACGATCTCCTTGGTCAACGTCAGCAGCGGCGCCTTCGGCGGCAGGTCGGTGAGCAGGGCGTACGTGCGACCGCTCTGCTGGCTCACGAGCGCGCTGCGCCGGTACGCGGCGGCGTGCACGGAGATCAGGCTGGTCATCTCGGCCCGGCGCAGCTCGTGCTGCGTGCGGTCGGTGTGCTCCTGCCCGCGCAGCGCGAAGACGACGACGGCGGCGGGCTTGTCCGGGTCCGCGCCGATCTGCTCGGCGATCGCCTCGGCGTCCATCCGGCCGTCGAGCAGGGACGCGAGCAGGTTCTCCCGGAACGCGGCGGCGGGCTCGCGCTGCTGGACCAGGTGCAGGGCGGTGACGCGGGCCGCGCCGAGGAGGGCGCGCTCGGCCTGCTCGGCCAGCGGCGTGTCGCCCTCCTGCACCCAGATCGTGCCGAGCGGCTGCGTGCCCGCGTGGATGCCGACGGCGAGGCGGCGGCGGATGCCCAGCTCGGGGCGTTCGTCGATGCGCACGACCTCCTCGCCGGAGCGCAGGCGCTGGTAGACGCCCCACTCGCGAAGCATCTTCAGGTACGGCTCCGGCCCTTGGCGGCCGAGGATCGACAGCCGGCGCAGCTCGTCCACCTCGTCGGTGGAACGGGAGTAGGCCAGCACGCGGCTGGCGGTGTCCTCGATGCTGACGATGCCGCCGGTCAGCGAGGCGATGGTCTGGGCGAGGCCGAACAGGTCGCCGAGCACCTCGCCCGCGCCCGCGTCGGCCGTCACGCGGGCGTTGCGCACGACACCGCGGGCGAGCGCTTCGAGGTGTTCCCAGCGGACCTCGGGCCGCACGGCCAGCAGCGCCACGCCCGCGTCCGCCGCCGCCTGCCGCAGCGCGGTCGACGGCGCGTCGACCTTGACCGCGACGGCCACCGCTCCCCCGGCCCCGGCCGCCCTGACCAGCGGTGACGCCGCCCGCCCGCGGGCGCCGATGATCAGCGCGAGGTCGCCGGGCCGCACGTCGGGCGTGTCGTCCGGGTCGAGGATGACCACGTCGAGGACGTCGGCCTCCAGCCCGTGCGGCGCGACCCGCACCTCGACCAGCGGGTCGCCGAGCGCGATCAGGACCTGCCGCAGGCTCATCTTTGTCCAGTTCCACAACGAGGGGTGGCCAAGCCTAGACGCGCGGACAACGGGACGCATGGTTGGAAGTCCTACCGTTGGGTCAACCCCAACCCTGTGGCGAAGGAGCTGCTTGTGGATGCCGTGACCTCGGTCCCCGCACCGGTGAACGAGCCCGTCCTCGGCTACGCCCCCGGCACCCCGGAGCGCGCGCAGCTGCAGGCGAAGCTGGCCGAGCTGGCCAAGGAGCCCACCGAGCTGACCCTCACCATCGGCGGTGAGCAGCGGGTCGGCGGCGGCGAGCGCTTCGACGTCGTGCAGCCGCACAACCACCGCGCCGTCCTCGGCACGCTGCACGGCGCCACGCAGCAGGACACGCGGGACGCCATCGCCGCCGCGAAGCAGGCCGCGCCCGCGTGGCGCGCGATGTCCTACGACGACCGCGCCGCGATCCTGCTGCGCGCCGCCGACCTGCTCGCGACCAAGTGGCGGGCCACGCTCAACGCGGCCACCATGCTCGGCCAGTCGAAGACCGCGATCCAGGCCGAGATCGACGCCGCGTGCGAGCTGATCGACTTCTGGCGCTTCAACGTCTCCTTCGGCCGTCGGCTGCTCGCCGAGCAGCCGCAGTCGTCCCCCGGCGTGTGGAACCGCACGGACCACCGCCCGCTGGAGGGCTTCGTCTACGCGATCACGCCGTTCAACTTCACCGCCATCGCGGGCAACCTGCCCACCGCACCCGCCCTGATGGGCAACGTGGTGCTGTGGAAGCCGTCGCCGACGCAGAGCTTCGCCGCGCACCTGACCATGCGGCTGCTCGAAGAGGCGGGCCTGCCGCCGGGCGTGATCAACCTGCTGCCCGGTGACGGCCTGGCCGTGTCCGAGGTGGCGTTGGCCGACCCGGACCTCGCGGGCATCCACTTCACCGGCTCCACCCGCACGTTCCAGCACCTGTGGGGCCAGGTGGGCGCGAACATCGCCGGCTACCGGTCGTACCCGCGGATCGTCGGCGAGACCGGCGGCAAGGACTTCGTGCTGGCGCACCCGTCGGCCGACGTGGACGTGCTGCGCACCGCGCTGGTCCGCGGCGCGTTCGAGTACCAGGGCCAGAAGTGCTCGGCCGCGTCCCGCGCGTACGTCCCGCGCTCGGTGTGGAACCGGGTGAAGGACGACTTCCTGGCCGACGTCGAGTCGCTGACCATGGGCGACGTCACGGACCTGTCGAACTTCATGGGCGCGGTCATCGACCGGCGCTCGTTCGACAAGCTGTCGGGCGTGCTGAAGGCCGCGCACGCGGACGACCAGCTGGAGGTCGTCGCCGGCGGCACGGCGGACGACTCCGAGGGCTTCTTCGTGCGGCCGACCGTGCTGGTGGGCAGCAACCCGGAGCACGAGGTCTTCACCACCGAGTACTTCGGGCCGGTGCTGGCCGTGCACGTGTTCGAGGACTCCGACTACGACACCGTGCTGCGGCAGATGGAGAGCGCCGCACCGTACGCGCTGACCGGCGCGATCATCGCGCGGGACCGCGCCGCGATCGTGCACGCGCAGCACGAGCTGCGGTTCGCCGCGGGCAATTTCTACGTCAACGACAAGCCGACCGGCGCGGTCGTGGGCCAGCAGCCGTTCGGCGGCGGTCGGGCGTCGGGCACGAACGACAAGGCGGGCTCGGTGCACAACCTGCTGCGCTGGGTGAGCCCGCGTTCGATCAAGGAGACGTTCGCGGCTCCGACCTCCTACCGCTACCCGCACCAGGGGTGATCATGCTCCGCACCGCGCTGCTCGCCGCCTCGCGCTCCGGGGCCGTCCGCGAGCTCGTCGAACGCACGCCGCTGACCCGGCCGGTCGTCAAGCGCTTCATCTCCGGCGACGACGTGGCCGCGGCCGTCGCCACCACCGGCGAGGTGCTGGCCGACGGCCGGTACGTCACGCTGGACCACCTCGGCGAGGACACCCGGGACGCGGCGCAGGCCTCGGCCACCGTCGAGGCGTACCTGGACCTGCTGCGCAGGCTGGAGCTCGCCGGGCACACCGAGCGGGCCGAGGTGTCGGTGAAGCTGTCCGCGGTGGGCCAGTTCCTGCCCGTGGACGGCGAGAAGATCGCGCTGGAGAACGCCCGCCGCATCTGCTCGGCGGCGGGCGCGGTCGGCACCACGGTCACCCTCGACATGGAGGACCACACCACCACCGACTCGACCCTGGGCATCCTGCGCGAGCTGCGGGTGGACTTCCCGTGGGTCGGCGCGGTGCTCCAGGCGTACCTGAAGCGGACCGAGCAGGACTGCCGGGACCTGGCGCACGCCGGGTCGCGCGTGCGGCTGTGCAAGGGCGCGTACCGGGAGCCCGCCTCGGTGGCGTTCCAGGACAAGACCGACGTCGACCGGTCGTACGTGCGGTGCCTGAAGGTGCTGATGGCGGGCGAGGGCTACCCGATGGTCGCCTCGCACGACCCGCGGCTGATCGCGATCGCGGGCGAGCTGGCCGGGGACCGGTCGCCGCAGACCTACGAGTACCAGATGCTGTACGGCATCCGGCCGGACGAGCAGCGCCGCATCGCCGGCGCGGGCAACCGCATGCGCGTCTACGTGCCGTACGGCGACCAGTGGTACGGCTACTTCATGCGGCGGCTGGCGGAGCGCCCGGCGAACGTGGCGTTCTTCCTCCGCTCACTGGTCACCACGGGCTAGCCCGAGCCGCTGGTCGGTGACCTTCGCCAGGTCCACCCGGAACAACCTCGGGTGGGCCTGCGCGAGGTCGCGGTAGAGGTCGGCGGCCTCGTCGATCGCGGCCAGCGCCTCGTCACGGCGACCGAGCGCGGCGCAGCGCCTGCTCAGCCGGTCGAGCGCGCCGGCGAGCTGCGGCGTGCAGTCGGGGTCTTGGGCGGCGACGACCCGGCACAGCTCCACGGCTTCCCGGCACGCCGCCAAGGCGTCCTCGGGCCGCCCTGCCGCCACGCACCGCAAGCCCAGGTCCCCCAAGGCGTCCGCGAGCGCGGGGCGGTGCTCGGCCGGGTCCTCCTCGGCCAGTCCGCGGTAGAGGGCGACCTCTTCGCGTGCCGCCGCCAGCGCTTCCTCGTGCAGCGACGCCAGGGCGGCGCGGGCGGCCAGCAGGCCGTGCAGCTCGGCCCGTTCCAGCTCGTCCGCGGCGTCCCGCGCGAGGGTCCGGGTGAGGATGGCGGGCAGCGGGTCGCCGTGGAAGCGCGGGTCGTCGAAGACGCGGCGGGCGATCGCCCTGGCCGGTGCGGGCCACTCGGCGAGGATCCTCAGGGTCGCGCCGGTGGCGGTGTCCGCGAGGTCCGGGTGCGCGGTGAACAGCTCCTCGGCGCGGCGGCGCGCGTGCGGCAGGCGTGCGGCGGCGCGGAGCAGGAGCTCCAGGGCCTCCGGCGTGCGGTCGGGGGTGATCCGGTCGTCCAGCAGCGTGGCGGCCAGCGCGTCCTCCGCGAGCCGGCCGCGGGTCGGTGGCGGCTCGACGGGTGAGCCGTGCACGGCGGTGAGGGCGGCCAGGTGCAGGTCGTGCAGCGTCGGCGCGTCCGGCGGTGGCGTGGTCGGGATCGGGAGGCCCAGGGCGTAGGCGAAGTGGGCGCAGGCGGTGGCGTAGGACGTCTCGTGCTCGTCCGGGTTGGCGGTGACGGCGAGGTCCGCGGTGCGGTAGCCCCGGTCGGCGGCACGTTGCCGGTGGGCCGACCACCACCAGCCCGTGGTCCGGGCGACCAGCAGCACGCGGGGGTGGCGGAAGTCGAGGTGGTCCACGAGGTCGGCGTCGTCCACGACCAGGACGTCCGAGCCCGCCGCGAAGTGCCGCGCCAACCGGGTCTTGCCGACGCCCGCCGGACCGTGCAGGAGCAGGACGGAGCACGCGTCGTCGCCGTCGCGCCAGCGCGCCAGTTCGGCCAACTCGTCCACGCGCCCGTGGAACGGCACCACCTCGTGCCGCGGATCCAGCAGCTCACCGGGCGACAGGGTGCGGTCCACCGGCACATCCTGCTCCCCGCCTCGCGCCACGATCAGGCGACCGGTCCGGTCCGCCCCCTCCCCGCGAGGTCGCGTCGGTCGTTCGCGTCCTCATTCGCCGGCGATCACGCATTTCGATCGTCGGCGAATCAGGGCGCGAACGACCGACTTCCCGGCGACCTCGCCAGCCGTCTGCGGAGCAGCGGCAATCCAACACTGTCGGTGGTGTCGTCCACAATCGACGCGTGCTCGTAGCTCTGGTGTCGGACGGCGAGAACGCGGGGCGGTTCCGCGTGCTCGCCGATACCGGGGTGCCCGAAGGACCGGCGGTGGCGACGGCGGACCTGGCGGCGGCGGTGTCCGAGCTGGAGGACCGGCACAGACCCCGGTGGCTGTGGGCGGAGACGGCGGAGGTCTACCCCGACCTGCTGGCACGAGGGGTGCGGGTCGAGCGGTGCCAGGACCTGGCGCACGTCGAGTACCTGCTGCTGGCCTACCAGGGCAGGCACGGCGAGCCGCGCGGCCTGGGTGCGGCGGTCGCCCGGCTGCGCGGGCTGCCGGTGCCGGAGGACCACGGGCCCCGCAAGCGCGACGCCCAGCCGACGCTGTTCGAGCCCGAGCAGCGGCGGCTGCCCGGCGACGTCGACCCGCTCGACGCGGTGATCGCGGTGCACGTCGAGCAGCAGCGGCTGGTCGCCGCGCTCGCCCACGCCGACGGGTTGCGGCTGCTGTTCGCGGCCGAGTCGGCCAGCGCGCTGGCCGCCGCCGAGATGACGCACTTCGGCCTGCCGTGGCGGGTCGACGTGCACGAGAAGCTCCTGGTGGACACGCTGGGACCGCGGCCGGCCAACGGCGTGCGCCCGGCCAGGCTCGCCGAGCTGGTCGACCGGATCACGGCGGCGTTCGGCGGCAAGCAGGTCAACCCCGACCACCCGCCGGGCATCGTGCGCGCGTTCGCCCGGGAGGGCATCGACGTGCCGTCGGCCCGCGCGTGGGTGCTCAAGGGCGTCGACCACCCGGCCGTCGAGCCGCTGCTGGAGTACAAGGAGCTGGCCCGGCTGTGGGTGGCGCACGGCTGGTCGTGGCTGGACGCCTGGGTGGCGGACGGGCGGTTCCGGCCGGACTACGTGGTCGGCGGCGTGGTGTCCGGGCGGTGGGCGACCCGGGGCGGGGCGGCGTTGCAGATCCCGCGCACGCTGCGCACGGCGGTGCGGGCCGATCCGGGGTGGAAGCTGGTGGCGGCGGACGCGGCGCAGCTGGAGCCGCGCGTGCTGGCGGCGTTGTCGAACGACCACAAGTTCACCGAGGTCTCGACGGACGACGACCTCTACACGACGTTGGCCGCGGAGGCGTTCGACGGCGACCGGGGCAAGGCCAAGCTCGCCATGCTGTCCGCGATGTACGGCGGCACGGGCGGTGGGGCCGGTCCCGCGATGGCGGTGCTGCGCCGCCGCTTCCCCGAAGCCGTCGGGTACGTGGAGGCCGCCGCGCTGGCGGGCGAGCAGGGTCGGATGGTCCGCTCCCGGCTGGGCCGCACCAGCCCGCCGCCGTCGGCCGCGTGGCACGAGACGACCGGCAACGCCGACGACGGCGAGGACGCGGTGCGGCAGTCGCGGCGGGCCGCGCGGGACTGGGGCCGGTTCACCCGCAACTTCGTGGTGCAGGCCAGCGCGGCGGACTGGACGGCGGCGCTGCTCGGCGTGCTGCGGCGGCGCCTGCACCGGTCGGCGCCGGGCGCGCACCTGGTGTTCTTCCAGCACGACGAGGTGCTGGTGCACTGCCCGCGAGAGCAGGCCGAGGTGGTGTGCGCGGAGGTGACGGCGTCGGGAGAGGAGGCGTCACGGCTGGTGTTCGGCGCGACACCGGTCCGCTTCCCGCTCAAAGCCGTGCCGGTCGACTCCTACGCCGACGCGAAATAGGGCTTTTGCGCCGTTCGGCCCCTTGATCGATCATCATGAGAGCGCTCTCATGAGTCGGAAGGCAATTCGTTGTCGTGCCGAACGCTGGGGAACAGTGACAAGGAGGTCACCGCTCATGGAGTTCAGCCGGAGCAGACGACGGCGCGTCCTCGCGACCGCTGCCGCCCTGATCACCACCGTGCCGCTGGCGGTCGTCGCCACGATGTCGGCCGACGCCTCGGTGCCGTCCACCCCGCCGGGCTGGACGTTGCAGTGGAGCGATGACTTCAACGGCGCCGCGAACACCCTGCCGTCGTCCTCGAACTGGATCTTCGACCTCGGCCACGGCTACCCGGGCGGTCCGGGCAACTGGGGCACCGGCGAGATCCAGAACTACACCAACAGCACGAACAACATCAAGCTGGACGGCTCGGGCAACCTGCGCATCACCGCCCTGCGCGACGGCTCGGGCAACTGGACGTCCGCCCGCATCGAGACCCAGCGGTCGAACTTCAAGCCGCCGGCGGGCGGCAAGCTCGCCATCGAGGGCCGCATCCAGATGCCCAACGTCACCGGCCAGGCCGCGCTCGGCTACTGGCCCGCGTTCTGGGCGCTCGGCTCGCCGTACCGGGGCAACTACTGGAACTGGCCCGCCATCGGCGAGTTCGACATCATGGAGAACGTCAACGGCATCAACTCCGTCTGGGGCGTGCTGCACTGCGGCGTGAACCCCGGCGGGCCGTGCAACGAGACCAACGGCCTCGGCGCGAGCCGCGCGTGCCCCGGCTCGACGTGCCAGTCGGCGTTCCACACCTACCGGTTCGAGTGGGACGACAGCTCCTCGCCCAAGGCGCTGCGCTGGTACGTGGACGGGCAGCAGTTCCACAGCGTCACGCAGAACCAGCTGGACGCGACCACGTGGAACAACATGACCAGCCACGCGGGCTACTTCCTGCTGCTGAACCTGGCCATGGGCGGCGCGTTCCCCAACGGCGTGGCGGGCTTCGGCACGCCCACCTCGGCGACCCAGTCCGGCCACTCGATGGTGGTCGACTACGTGGCGGTGTGGTCGACGGGTGGCGGCACGCAGCCGACGACCACGACCACCACCAACCCGCCCGGTGGCAGCGGGTGGGACGCGTTCAGCGACATCCAGGCCGAGCAGGCCACGTCGCGGTCCGGTGGCTCGATCGTGTCGGGTGACGGCGGGCAGGCGGTGGCGCAGTTGGCCAACGGCAACTCGCTGCGGTTCTCCGGCGTCCGGTTCGGCTCGCGCACCGCGACGCAGTTCGTCGCCAGGGCCGCGTCCGGCGCGTCCGGCGGGGTGAGCGGCCTGGTCGAGGTGCGGCTGGACAGCCCGACGGCGGCGCCCGTCGGCAGTTTCGCCATCGCCGACACCGGCGGTTGGCAGAGCTGGCGGACGGTGCCCGCGAACATCTCGGGCGTCACCGGCACGCACGACGTCTACATCACGTTCACCAGCGGTCAGCCCGCGCCGTACGTGAGCGTGAACTGGATCCGCTTCGGCACGTGAGCGCTCGTGGGGGGGGGGGGGGGGCCCCCCCCCCGCCCCCCCCCCCCCCCCCCCCCCCCCCCCCCCCCCCACTACCATCTCCTCACGTGTACGCGGAACGCCCGTTCCCCGGTCTGGCCTGCGCGTGGCGCCGGACCACGACGTCGGGCGCGCCCGGCCTGGTCGTGCCGGACGGGTGCACCGACCTCATGTACTCGGCGGGCACGGGCGAGGTGTTCGTGGCCGGGCCGGACACGGTCGGGCACGTCACGCGGGCGAGGCCGGGCACGTTGTTCGGCGTCCGGTTCGGTCCGGGCGTGGGGCCCTCGGCATTCGGCGTGCCCGCGGTGGAGCTTCGTGACCAGCGCGTTCCGCTGGCGGAGCTGTGGGGTGCGTCGGCCCGGCTGGAGGACGCCCTCGGTGCGGCCGAGGACCCGTGCGAGGTGCTGGCGTCGGCCGCCCTGGCCCGGTTGCGGGAAACGCCGCCGGATCCCGTGGCCAGCGTCATCGCGTCGTCTTCGGGGAGCGTCGGCGACCTGGCCTGGTCGCTGGGGCTCAGCACCCGGCAGCTGCACCGGCGCAGCCTGGCCGCGTTCGGCTACGGGCCCAAGGTGCTGCACCGCGTGCTGCGGTTCGACCGGGCGGTGAAGCTGGCGTGGCGGGGCGTGCCGTTCGCCGACGTCGCCCACCGCACCGGGTACGCCGACCAGGCGCACCTGTCGCGCGAGGTGCGCGACCTGGCGGGCGTGCCGCTGGGTCAGCTGATCCGGTCGTAGGCGCGCAACGCCAGCAGTGCCGTGATGGTCACGATGGGGCGCCACTCGTAGGTCGTGACGGGTGTCCAGGCGGCCCAGGGGAACGTCCAGCCGCCGTCGTCCTGCTGCCGTGCCGCCAGGGCGTCGAGGTCGGCGTCCACCTCGTCGTCGCTGAACCACTGCCGGGCCAGGCTGTCGGGCGTCGGCGCGTAGTCGTGCGGCTTGTGCGTCTCGCCTTCCGCGTAGCCCTCGTGCGCCTTGCCCTCGCCGACGTCCACCAGCCCCTGCTCGCGCACGAGCTGCCCGAGCCGCTGCGCCTCCCGTTCCGCCCACGGCCGGTCGGGCGCGTGGTCGAGGAAGCGGACGCAGGCGGCGGCCTCGTACGGGTGGGTCTTGGTGAGCGTCGCCAGGCGCTGCCGGCAGAACTCCGTGGCGCCGTCCAGCCAGGCGTGCTCGGCGCCCGCCTTGTGCAGGACGCCCGCCAGCAGGGCCGTGACCAGCAGGTCGCTATCGCCGGAGGGCTGCCACCACGGCGCCCGCAGGCCGTCGTGCCCGCTGTCGAGGCAGTTCGGCACCCCACCGTCCGCGTTGGTGATCGTGGTCAGGAAGTCGCACGCGCGCCCGGCGTGCTCGGTGTCACCCACCTCTTCCAGCAGCGACAACGCGGTATAGGTGTGCAGCGGCTGGCTCTCCGGACCGCGCCCGTCGGGCTCCAACGCGTGCCCGAACCCGCCGTCGTCGTTGCGATACGCCAGCACCGCGGCCACGACGGCCTCCCCGGGCCCGTCGTCGAAGAGGTGCGAGAACCGCCGTTGCTCGAGGACGCGTGCGTTGAGCCAGATGAAGGAACGTGCAGCTTCGATCATGCCACTGACGGTATGCCTGCCGAGGTCGCGCCGTCTTGAACAGATCGGACGTCCATCCCCCGGCAGGAGTAACCAAGGCGATACCCCGAACGTGGCCGAGCCCCTGTGCCATCATCACTTCGGGCAGTTCAGCGTGAGGGGAGCACGAACGATGTTGGACGCCGAAAGCGGCGGGGGCGCCAGGATCGGGTTCATCGCCGACACGGTCTCTCAGGTCGCGGGCGACGCGGCGAAGGGCATGATGAGTGCCGGCCCCAGACTTGTCGCCACCCAGACCCAGTTCAGCGTCGACCCCGAGCAGGCCCAGAAGCTGATCGACGGCCTGGTCGAGGCACGGGACAGGTTGCAGGAGCTCAACCGCGACGCGTTCCAGCTGATGATGATCATGACGTCGGGTGGAGAGCCCTACGGAGCCGAGGCCGTGAAGGCCATCGCGCGGACGGCAGGCGGTGACGTCGGCGGCTACACCTGGGCCAACACCATGGCGGCCGAAGCGTTGACGAAGACGATCCAGAAGATCCAGGACTCCCTGGCCGCCTACCAGGCCCAGGACGAGGCAGCAGCAGACGCCTTCAACGGCGGGGGGAAGTAGTCGATGAGGCGAGCAGTGCTGGCAATCGCGGCCGTGTCCTTCACGGTGCTGGTCGGTTGTACGTCGGTCAACGGCGGCACACCCACACCGGTCACCACCACGAAAGCCACCGGCACGTCCACCGAGGCCTCGAAGCCGTCGTCGGATGGCGAAGCCCCTCCGGTCACCGCACCTGAACTCGACCTCGCCAAGGTCGGTGATCCGTGCGCCTTGCTCAAGGCCGACCAGTTGGCCGCCCGGGGCATCACCAAGCCGGGAGCTAAGGAGAACGACCCGGTGGGCCCGACCTGCCAGTTCCGACCTGATGACGTGGGTCGTGGCACCAGCCTCGGCGTCACGATCATGTCGAAGGTCGACGGCTTGAACGACATGTACGCCCACCGCGCCCAGTACCCCGTGTTCGAGCCGACCGAGGTGGAGGGCTACCCGGCGGTGAACGGCGATGTCACCGACGCCAAGCACGGGGCGTGCTCCACCGCCGTCGCCGTGGCCGAGGGCAAGGCGTTCATGATCCAGGTCGACGTGAACAACCAGGATTCGCCCGACTACAGCACCCCGTGCTCGGTGTCGAGCGCGGTCGCCGCGATCGTGGTCGAGAACCTGAAGGGGTAGGGACATGGCCGGTGACGCAAACCAACTGATGTGCGTGGGTGTCGGAGCCGACAAGATCTACAGTTGGTTCGCGGAGAGCAAGGGGCCCTCGCAGTCGACCGACGTCAGCGAGCAGACCTGGCAGGGCATCGCCCAGGGTCAGGTGGACGTCAGCGAGATCATCAATCGGGCCGTTCGCGAGTCCGGGGCCTCTTGGGAGGGTGCGGCCGGCGACCAGGCCCGCTCCAGCACCTCGCCGCTGGCGAGTTGGTCGGAGACCGCCGGCACCAGTGCGGACACCGCCGGCGTGGCGAGCGCGGAGATCAGCACGGCGTTCCGGGACGCGGCGAACAACGTCATGCCGCCGGTCACCGTGCCGGACAAGCCCTGGTACAACGGCGCGATCCCGTGGGACACCGATTACGACAAGGCCGTGGAGGCGCACTCCCAGGTCAACGAGCACAACATCCAGGTCTACAACAGCTACGGCGCCAGGGTGGAGAGCGCGATCAGCTCGATGCCCACGTTCGAGGCGCCGGGCGGACTCGACGGCACCGTCGAGAACAACAACATCGACGAAGTCGACGAAGTCGATCGCTCCCGCAAGGAGCAGAACAACACCACCAACAACAACACGACCAGCACGACCAGCACCAGCAGCACCACCAACACGGGCACGACGAAGCCGTCGTGGACCGAGCCGACGATCCCGCCGATCGGCACGGGCGACAACACGACCAAGCCGTCGTGGGTGCAGACCGACCCCAACCAGCCCAAGCCCGACATCGGGTACCGGCCGCCGCCGCTGCCGCCGGACTCGCGATTCCCGTCCGACCCGCGGTTGCCGTATGACCCGAGGTTGCCGTACGACCCGCGCAACCCGAACGACCCGCGCAACCCCAACCACCCGAACAACCCCAACAACCCGCGCAACCGCGTGCCGGGAACGCCGCCCGGCAACCCCGGGCTGCCCGGTGGTGGCCGCGGTGGTGGGGGCGGCGGTGGTGGGGGTGGCGGTGGGGGTGGCGGCGGCATGGGTGCCGGCCGGATCCCCGGCATGGGCGGACCCGGCGGCATGGGCGGCGGGTTCGGGCCCGGCGGTGCGGCCGGCGTCATGGGGCACGGTGAAGGTCGCGGTGGCTTTGGACCCGGCGGCGGTGCGGGCGGGTTCGGGCCCGGTGGGGCCGCGGGTGGTCGCGGTGGTCCCGGCGCAGGCGCCATGGGCGGGATGGGCGCCGGTGCGGCCGGTGGTCAGGGTGACGAGGACAAAGAGCACAAGGCCGCGTCGTACCTCCAGGAGACCGAGGACATCTTCGGCGACGGCACGATGGTCGCCCCACCGGTCATCGGTGAGTAGCAGTAGCTGGAACAGGGGGGAACGTGCTGCGCACCAGGGTGGCCATCCCGGTCGTCGCGCTCTACAACGCCTGGCAGGCCGAAGGTCTGCCGACGCTGCACAACGCGCTGCTGACCCAGGTCGACTTCGACGAGGACCGGCTCGCCGAGGGTGACGTCACGGGCTTGGCCGACCTCGCCCGCCGCGGGTGGGCCGAGCTGGAACGGCTCGGCCTGGCCCGCGGTCGGCAGGTGCACGCCGACCTCGGCCGGTCGCTACGCCTGATCGCGGACGCGAGCGTCGAGTACTACGCGTTCTTCAACCAGGGCGACGACGAGACCCGCACCGCGCTGGTGGCGCAGTCGGGCGACGAGGCGCTGCGCGTGGTGCTGCGGGCGGACAAGCACTTCGTGCTGGAGCCCGTGCGGCCGGAGGACGTGGTGCAGTCCCTGGTGTCCGCGCTGCCGGAGGCCAAGCCGGGACGCGGTGGCGTGCTCTCGCTGCCCGCCGACGCGTTGAACGACAAGCCGCGCCAACCGCGGCCGGACGAGGACGGCGGGTCGTTCCTCCAGGCCAGCCGACCGACCGGGGCGCACGTGACCGAGGTGCAGCAGATCCGCAAGCTCCTCGCCGAGCAGCGCACCGGCGGCGGCCAGCTGTACGCCGCACGCCGTGACCGGTTCGGGCGCAAGCAGCGGTGCGCGGCGCCGTTGACGTACTTCGACACGATCACCGGCCGCTACCTGTCGGCGAAGACGACCGGCGGCGACGGCACGCCGTGGATCACCGTGCAGCCGGCCGACTTCACCACCTTGCAGAACCGGGTGCGGCAGCTCAGCGCCGACGCAGCGCCTCGCGGTTGAGCTCGGCCGGGCTGCGGTGCCCGGACAGGCCGAGGGTCAGGTCGAAGTCGGCGAGCAGGCTGCGCAGCACGTGCCGCACCCCGACCTGACCGCCGTGCGCCAGGCCGTACGCGAACGGACGGCCGACGAGCACCGCCTTCGCACCCAACGCCAACGCCTTCACGACGTCCGCGCCGCTGCGGATGCCGGAGTCGAACAGCACCTCGACCTGCTCGCCGACGGCGTCCGCGATCTCCGGCAGCACCTCGAGCGACCCGACCGCGCCGTCCACCTGCCGTCCGCCGTGGTTGGACACCACGATGCCGTCCATGCCCGCGTCCACGGCCTTGCGCGCGTCGTCGGGGTGCTGGATGCCCTTGAGCACGATCGGCCCGTCCCAGTGCTCGCGCAGGAACGACAGCTGGTCCCACGACTTGTCGGTGCCGGTGAACAGCTGCACCCACCGCAGGATCGCCATCGGCAGGTCCTCTTCGGGTGGCGCGGCGAGGCCCGCCCGGAACGCCGGGTCGGAGAAGGGGATCGCCGTGCCGACACCGCGCAGGAACGGCAGGTAGGACCGGTCGAGGTCGTGCGGGCGCCACGCGAGCGTCCACGTGTCGAGGGTGACGACCAGGACCCGGTACCCGGCGTTGCGCGCGCGGTCGAGGATGCTCGCGGCCACGTCCGGGTCGTTCGGCCAGTAGAGCTGGAACCACCGTGCCGCGTCACCGGCCGCCTCGGCGACCTCCTCGATCGTGTGCGAGGCAGCGGTGGACAGCACGAACGGCACACCCAGCTCCGCCGCCGCACGCGCGGTCGCCAGCTCGCCGTCCGGGTGCAGGATCGACTGCACGCCGACCGGCGCGAGCAGCACCGGCGCGGGCAGGTCGGTGCCCAGCAAGGACGTCCCGAGGTGCCGCTCGGTGGCGTTGGTGAGCATCCGCGGCACGATCCGCCAGTCGTCGAACGCCTCCCGGTTCGCCCGGGCCGTGTGACCTCCACCGGCCGCACCCGCCACGTACCAGAACGGCCCCGGCCCGAGCCGTTCCCGGGCGGACGCCTCCAGCGCTTCGGGGTCCGTGGTGAACGGCGGCACGTTCCCCGCCAGCCCTTGCAGGTAGATCTCGTTCTGGTAGGCAGCGAACTGACCAGTCACTTTGTCCCTCATCCCCCGCTCAGGCCGTCTACAGGCCGTCTGCGGAACCGTCCGCGTCGTCGGTCTGCGGATCATGCTCTGCCTCGTCCGCGTCGCCCGCAAGCACACGATCGACCGCCTTTCGGGTGCGATCACTGCTGGAGGGCAGGAGGTGCGTGTAGACCCGCATCGTGAAGGCCGGGTCGGAGTGCCCCAGCCACTCTGCGAGCGCCCTGATCGACTCGCCCGCGTCCAGGAGCACCGAGGCGTAGAAGTGCCGCAGCGCGTGCATCCCGTCCTGCTGCGGCACCCGCGTGACCTTTGCCCGATCGAGGGCGGGCGTCCACACGTACTGGTTGAACCCGTCCCGCCGGATCGGGTTGCCGTCCTTGTTGACCAAGATCAGCGAGACCGTCTCCGGCTCACCGTCCGGTTCCTTCCACGGCAAGGTCACCTCGACCGGCGGGAACTCCTCGACGTAGGCATCGAGGTCTCGCAGGACGCTGTCCGGCAGCGGCACGTCCCGCTCCTTGCCACCCTTAGGGCGTGTCCGCCGGGTCATGATCGGGTTTTGTCTGGTGCGGCTCGGATCCAGTCGATGGTCTCGACGATGTCGTTGGTGGCCTGCCAGTGC
>NZ_JBVJVK010000055.1:0-52061 GCF_055603705.1 Actinosynnema sp. NPDC037264
TGCACTGGCAGGCCACCAACGACATCGTCGAGACCATCGACTGGATCCGAGCCGCACCAGACAAAACCCGATCATGACCCGGCGGACACGCCCTACGCCGAGGTGCCGCGCCGGCGGCACCCCGGGCAGGAGTTGCACGCGATCGTCGAGGAGGCCCGCGCCGACGTGCCGGCAGCCCCGTCGGTCGTGGAGGTCACCACGACCCACGGGGCCTCCGACGCCCTCGCCGAGGGTGCCGGGAACGCGGACCTGCTCGTGGTCGGCACACGCGGCCCCGGCGCGGCGGCGGGCATGGTGTCGGGCGCGGCAGCACCTCGCGCACGGCCGCTTCGCCGTGCTCCCGGAACACCTTCGGTGCGGCGCGGAACCCCTGCGGCATGTCGTCCACGTCCGCTTCGGTCAGCGGTGCGAGCGCGACGGCCCGGTCGTCGAGCAGGTCGGTGTCCACACCACCCGGACCGGTCACCACGAGCGGCCCGAACCGGGGTCGGTCACCACGCCGACGAGCAGTTCCCGCCCGCCCTCGGCCATCGGCTGGACGAACACGCCGGACCTCACGCTTCGTCGTCAGGACACCTGTCGAGCGCTGCCGCGCCTCGCGGCGCCGGAGCGCCGAGCCGTCGGCGCACGGCCGCCAGGTAGGTGGCCTTCGGCATGGCGGCGAACAGCCGCATCTCCTGCGCGAGGGACGTGCGCTCGTCCAGGAACCGCAGCCCGGGTTCGGCGGTGGTGTGCAGGAAGACGGCGGCGAACGCCCGTTCCAGTTCGGCGGGCCGCCCGGTGATGACGTCGAGCAGAGTGCCGTCGTAGAGCCGGAACCGCCTCGGCGGCTCGGGCAGGTCGAACGGGTGGCCGTGCCGGCGCAGCGACCGGGCGATGGCCGCGCTGTCGCGTTGAACGCGCTGGTAGGCGTAGCCGGTCGAGGCTTTGAGCAGGCCACCCTTGGCGCCGATGGTCAGCACGTCGCCGTGCCGCCGGGGTGTGGCGCGCGCGGAGAGCGGCAAGGTCGCGGCTTCCAGGCGCTCGACCGCGTAGTCGTCGGCGCCCAGGAGGTCCAGGTACTCAGCCAGCGCGTCGTCCTGGCGCGGCACGGTGGCGTCCGGTGCGACGAACGACGTGTGCTCGACCAGGGCCCGGTGCGCGTCGACGGGCAGCACGTAGACGAAGCTCGCACCGCCGAGCTGCGGAGTGCGGAAGTCGAACAGGGTCGGCACGTCCGGGTCGAACACCGGTCGTTCGACCCGGACGTGCCAGCCGCGGAACGTGAGCCTGGCGTCAACCGTCGCGTCAACACCCAGCACGCTGTCGAACACCCAGGCCGCCGCCATCGGCGTGCCGTCCACGACGAGCCGCCCGTCCTCGATCCGGTCCACGTGGCCCCGGTGGAACCGGCAGGCCGGGGCGATCCCCCGGACCACCCGCACGAGATCGGCACCGCGCACCACCCTGTACCGGTAGCGGCCGAGGCCGAGCACCCGCGTCCGTCCGGCGACGTGCACGCGGATCCGGTCGAACCGCCGGGACACCGCGGCGTCGAGCAGGCCGGGCCGGTCGCTCCAAGAGGCCCACGACATCGCCTCGACGGGTCTGTGCCCGTCGTCGAAGACAACCACCGGTGCGGGCGCCAGGTAAGCGGCCAGGGTCAGGCCGCTCATACCGCCCCCGGCGATGACGAGAGGATCGCTCACCGTCCCATCGTGACCGTCGGACGTGCCGGTCGCAGCCGGCCCCGCAGCGGCGGAGACGATCTCACCGGAACAGTGCGAGTTGGGGGCGGTGCAGTCACCCACTCCGGCTCCGACTCCGACCCCTTCTGGTGTGAGGGTGGCGCTTTCGACGGCTACCAGGTGTCGCCAGAGTAGTGAGTTGGCCGATTCGCCGGACGTCGTGCGACGTGATGGCAACGCATCGGCTTGAGCTGGATCACCCTGTAGCGCGGGCGAGGACGTCGGCCGGCAGTCCGTGACCGTCCGAGGTCACCGGCATCTCGGCCCAGCGCTGCACATCGGTGTCGGTCACGCCCGGCAGGCGTTCCCAGGTGGCGCGCTGCGGCACGCCGAGCACGGTCACAGCCTTGCCGACGCGTCGACCACGGCGGCCGGCGAGCGGGTCTCGGTGCCGCGCCACCGGACCTGACTCTTGGTGTCCAGCCATCCGGCCAGGTCACCGACCAGCAGGCTAACCGACGTGGCCGAACCCTTGGCGCTGCGAGCCGTCTGCGCCCTGTACGGCGGGCCCCTGCCGCAGGACGAGCGGCGGCTGCGTGAAGCCTCGCGCACGCTCGCCCTGGGGCTGGACTCCGGGCTGGCCCCCGAGCGCCGCGCCCCTCGCCGGACGCGCGGGAGACGCTCAACGCGATGATCGACCAATGGCGTGCCGCGGCCCGTCCCGGTGGCGTACCGGCCGCCGTGCACCCGACGAGCAGGTGCTGCGCAAATCAGAGCAAATGAGCACCACCCGCTTCGCGGACAGGCTCCAGCGCCGACCTCGCGGCGGTCACCGTCGGCCCGGTGCCCGGGGTTCAGTCGCCGACGTGGCGGCGGTGGCCCAGCGGCCACCGCCGGCCGACACCGGTCGTGGTCGTCACGGTTTCCCTTCTGAGAGCTTGGTCAGCTCGGCACCCGGCGACTCCGCGGGCTCGAGCACCGGCGCCGGCTCGCCGGCTTTCCACCACCGGACACCGGCCCCCGCGATCAGCAGCGCGAGCACACCGGCGGCGGTCGGGATCAGGAAGCCGGACGTGCCTCCGTAGTGGGTGACGAGCAGTCCGCCGACCGCCGCGCCGCCGGCCATGCCGACCACCACGCCGGCGTCCGCGAGAGCCATGCCCTCGTTCATCCGCTCCTCCGGCGTCAACTCCTGCAGCAGCCCCATGCTCGTGATCATCGTCGGCGCCAACGCCGCACCAACGATGAACGTCCACACCCCGAACAGCAGCAGGTTGCCACCGATGACCAGGGGGACGGGCAGCAGGCAGACGCAGAGGATGGCCGAGAGCGCGAGGGTGCGTCGGCGCGTGTCGCCCTTGAGCTTGCGCGTGCCGAAGTACAAACCGGACAGGGTCGAGCCGAGACCGATGAGGGCCAGGAACACGCCGGAGAACGACCGGGAACCCTGCAGGGCGACATACGCGACCGTGGTGACCTCCATGGCACCCGCGGACAACCCGAGGACGGGGAACAGGGAGACCGCGGCGCTGATCCCGGGCACGCGCAGCCGGCGGCGCGGCTCGCCTTCGTCGGACTTCAGCGGTGCGGGCTCCGTCTTGCGCTGGGCGGCGAAGAGCAGGGTGCCCACCAAGAGCAACGCGTTGGCCGCGGTCAGCCCGGCGGCGGGACCGATCGCACCGCACAGCAGTGCGGCCACGGCCGGACCGGAGATGAAGACGATCTCGTCGACGGTCCGCTCGAAGGAGTTGGCCGCGTGCAGCATGTCCGGCTGCCCCTGGTAGATGCGCACCCAGCGGGCACGGGCCATGGTACCCACGAACGGGACGCCGGCGGAGAGGAAGTACGTGACGTGGAGCGTCCAGACCGGTGCGCCGTACACGGCGCACAGGACCGTGCCGGTGCACGCGACCACCGAGATCACGGTGGCCGGGACGGCGACCCGGGCTTGCCCGTACCGGTCGACCAGCCGCCCGACGATCGGCGCGCAGATGGCGACGCCGACGAGACCTACCGCCGACACGCCCCCGGCCACGGCGTAGGAGCCGCGGGTATCAGCCACGAGGAGCACGACGCTGATACCGAACATTCCCATGGGCAGACGGGCGAGGATTCCGGTGAGCGTGAAGGCCACACTGCCTTCCGCGGAGAACAGCCGTCGGTATTGGCCGAGCATTGAACGAGACTCCCCGTCGTCGAGATGAGTGGTTGCTGGACGTTCATCCAGTGGCTGGTCGTTGGAGCACTGTCGAGGCAATTTCGGTGCTGACAAGGGCCGACGCGGCTCGGCGGTCCACCTTGCCGTTGGTGTTGCGAGGAAGCTCTGCGACGACCAGGACCCGCCGGGGCACCATGTACGGCGGCAGATCGCGGGCCAGTTCGGCGCGGACGTCGGTTGGATCGCGGTCCGGTGCCACGCAGACCGCGTAGAGCCCGAGCGCGTCGGCCGTGTCGTGGCACACCACGGCGACGGCGTCCGCCACGCCCGCGAGGGCCCGCAGCGCCGCCTCGACCTCGCCCAGCTCCACCCGGTACCCGTTGATCTTGACCTGCTGGTCGGTCCGCCCGAGGAAGTTCAGCGTGCCGTCGCGCAGCGTCACCCGGTCCCCGGTTCGGTACCAGCGGTCCGGCGCGACCACCGGGTCCCCCGCCTCGGCCTCGGGGTGGAACCGGCCGGTGTTGGCCATCGGGTCCAGGTAGCCGGAGAAGCGCTGCGGCCCCCGGACGCACAGCTCGCCCTCCGCGGCCGGGCGGCCGGATCCGTCGAGGATCGCGTGGTCGAGCCCCCGGTAGGGCAGACCGATGGGCACGACGCCGTGAGGTGAGGACGGCCAGTCGGCGGGATCCGGGGGCACGACGAAGTCGCTGCAGCTGATCGTGAGTTCCGTCGGCCCGTACAGGTTGGTCAGCGTGCTCGCGGGGGCGGCCGCCTTCCAGGCCCGGGCCTGCTGCCAGGTGAGCTGCTCGCCGCAGAACAGGCTGTGCCGCAGCGACGGCATGCTGTCCGGCGTCAGCCGTCCGCCTGCCTGCGCCCGGCTGATCGCCGACGGCACCGAGAACCAGTGGGTGAGGGCGTTGTCGACGACGAACCGCACTGGCCGCAGCAGGTCGTTGCGGCTCGCCACGACCACGGTGGCGCCCGCGGACCAGACCGCGAACAGGTCGAACACCGACAGGTCGAAGGTGAGGTCGAAGGTCTGCGAGCAGCGGGAGCCGGGAACGAGGCCGTACCTGCCCCGGACCGCTTCCAGGAAGGCGGAGACGTGGCGATGCCGGATCGGCACCCCCTTGGGCGTGCCGGTCGAACCCGAGGTGAACAGCAGGTATGCCTCCGACTCGGGCGCGTCGGCCAGCGGCGGCACCGGCGGCAGCCCCGCCGGGTCCGGTGCCGGGTCTGGGGTCAGCGTGCGGATCCCGTCGAGACTCGGGACCGTCGACCGGGGGTCGGCCAGGACGAGGCCGGCGCCCGACGCCGCCACCATGTGCCGGGTCCTCGCCTCCGGGAAGGCCGGGTTGAGCGGGACGACGGATCTGCCCAGCCGCTGGATGGCGAGGTAGCCCACGTAGGCGGGCACGCTGCGCTCGGCCAGCAGACCGATCCGCGCGGGTACGGTGTCCGACTCGCGCACGATGCGCGCCGCTAGGGACTCCGCCATGTCCGCGAGCTGCCGGTAGTCGAGGCGTACGCCGCCGACCTCGAGGGCCGGCCGCGTGCCGTGGCGCGCGACGGAGGCGGCGAACCAGTCGTAAAGCATCATGACTCCGTCCAGGACAACGTGCCGGCCGACGAGGTGGCGGTGCCCATCCCGAGCCGCAGCAGGTCCGTCCCCCGCCGGCAGAGCCGCATGGCACCGTCCAGCCAGCCGAGGTCCCCGGCGTCCTCCACCGGGCCGTGGCCGTCGACGCGAAGGCGCAGCCCTCCGTCGCCGGCGACCGGTCGGGCGAGCAGCAGTGCGAAGGCCGCCTCCGAGGCGGGTGCCTTGGCGTGCACCGCCGGCGCGTCCAGCTCCAACCGCGTGACCCGGGCGTTGGGTGCGGACTCGGCGCCCACCAGCAGCACGTCCCGGATCCCCTCCAGCCCCAACAAGGTGTCGGCGACGGAGAAGGCACGCGGGAGGAGGTCCGTTCCGAGGGCCGAGACGCAGGCCATGGGCCCGAAGAAGCCGTGAACACGGCAGAGGTGCCCGAGCGCCGCGGTCGGCGCCGACTGGAAGAACAGCAAGGGACCGACGCGCCGGTCGGCGGCCAACCGGCGCGACGCGCCGTCCAAGGTCTCGGTGTCACCGTGGCCGCCGACCAGGACGAGCGCCGTCGCCTCGCCACCCGCGGCCCCGCCGGGCGCGCGGTCGAGGCAGTCGCCGGCGACGGCGACGACGAGCGGGCCGAACCGGGAGTGGCCGAAGCCGGGGATGGAGGGCAGCGATGCGGGCGCCGCGCCGGGAAGCCCGCCGGCCTGTTCTCCCCACGGTGCCCGGCAGCTCAGGCCCTTCACGGTGAAGACGGGATCGGCGGTCACGCGGCGCTCCTCGCCCGGACGAACTCGAGGAGCGAGTACTCGAGCCGGGCCGGTCCGGGAACGGTCACCGTGTCGAGGACCTCCGTGCGCAGCCCGGCCTCGTCGGCGATGCGCCCGAGCAGGTCCTGGTTCCCCAGGCTGCCGAAGCCGAGCAGCAGGCGTCCGCGCGGAGACAGGAAGTCCCGGGCCTCGCGGAGGTAACGCCGGTGGATCAGGTAGCCGGGGTCGAACACGATCCGCGCGAGGTCCTCCGTCACGCCCTCGGGCGCCGGCGCGTCGACGAAGGACGAATTCCAGAAGATGATGTCGAACTCGCCGGCCGGCACCTCGGCGAACAGGTCGCTGTGGACGGTGTGCACGGTGTCGGCCACGCCGTGGCGGCGGGCGTTCAGCTCGGTGTTGCGCACGGCCGAGGCGTTGACGTCGACGGCCGTCACGTGCGAGCTGCCCTTGAGAGCCGCGGTGACCGCGGTGACGCCCGCACCACAGCCCATCTCCAGGAACGGACCCGGGCCGTACGGGAGGCGGAAGGTGAACCAGGCCGTGGAGAAGTCGTCGGTCGGGCAGTGGACGCCGTCGAGCACGTCCCATTCCCGTCCCAGCAGCGAGCAGACGATGGGCCCGGTGCGCTCCGCCGGTCGCCGGGCCAGGCGCGTAGCCAGATCGAGGTTCACCGCGAAGCCTCCGTCGTGAAGCGGTGCGCGTCCGCATGGTGCCGCAGGGCGTCCGGGTCCCGCACCACCTTTCCGGAGACCGTGCGGGGCAGGGTGTCGCAGAGGACGAAGACGTTCGGGATCTTGAAGCCGGACAGGTGCTCGCGGCACCAGGCGATGAGATCGGCGGCCTGGACGCCGCCCTCCCGGGCCGTGACGTACGCCTTGATCGACGAGTCGTGGACCACCACGGCGTCGGAGACGTCCGGATGACGGTTCACCAGCACCTCCACCTCGCGCAGGTCGACCTTCAGGCCGCCGATCACCACCAGCGAGTCGGCGCGACCGTGCAACTCCAGGCGTCCGTCGGCGGCGAAGGCTCCCCGGTCGAAGGTGCGCAGCCAGCCGTCCCGGACGCGGTCCTCCATGCCGGGGCCCAGGTACGGGGACTCACCGACGTGCACGTGGACCTCGTCGTCCTCGACCTTGACCCGGCCCTCCTGGAGAACCTTCCCGACGGACGGGGGCGGGCAGGGCGTGACCAGGTCGGCCGTGATGATCCCGGTCTCGGTGGTGCCGTACACCGGGCTGATGGGAATCCCGAGGCGCTCGTGGAACCGCGACCACAACTCCTGCTTCATCAGCTCGCCGGCCGACACGGCGAGCCGCAGCGCGGGCAGGTGCAGGGCACTGGTCCTGGAGATCACGTCGAAGTGCATCGGCACGCCCAGGATCGCGTGGATGCCCGCGGCCCGCGGCCCGCGCAGCAGGGTCCCCAGGCCGCGCGCGCTGGGCAGCACCGTCTCGGCTCCCACGTTGAGCGCGTGCAGGATTCCGCCGATCAGGCCCATCGTGTGGACGGGCGAGTTGAGGACCAGGACCCTCTCCCCGGCCGTCGGCATGCCGGGCAGCGCCGCGTACCTGTCCAGCTCGTCGAGGATCGACCCGCTCGACCGGCCGATCATCTTCGGGGTGCCGGTCGACCCGGAGCTGAACTGGATGAGGCAGTGCTCACCGGTCGCGGGCCGGCCGCCCGGGAGCTCCAGGACGTCGACCCGGCACTCCTCCGGCGGCGCCGAGTCGATCACCTCGGCCGGGGCCGTCACCAGGGTCTGCGGGCGGCTCAGCTCCAGCAGCCGGCTCAACTCCGAGGCGGTGTGCCGTGAGTCGATGAGGACGACCGTCGCCCCGCGCGACCAGAGCGCCAGCAGCACCTCGATCAGCGTGAAGCTCGGCGGCAGGTACAGGGCCACCGACCGGCCGGCGCCGATGCCCTCGGAGGCGAAGCGGCGGCCGTGGTCGCTCACCCGGGCCGCCAGCTCGCCGTGGGTCACGGCGCCCTCGATGCGGGCGAACACGGCGGCGGGGTCGGCGTTCTCCAGCAGGTTCGCGCCCCACCACTGCGGCGTGGATGTCATCGGCGTCTGCTTTCACTCGGTACTGAACAGCAGGGCGGCATTCGCTCCCCCGAAGGCCGCGTTGAGCGACAGCGCGTACTTCAGTTCGGCGGCTCGGCCCCGGTTGGGCACGCAGTCCAGGGCGCATTCCGGGTCCGGGTCGAGGTAGCCGGCGGTGGGCGGGATCCGCTGGTCCCGCAGGGACAGCACGGTGATCACGGCCTCGACCGCCCCGGTGGCCTCCAGCATGTGCCCGGTGGCGCCCTTGGTGGAGCTCACCGGGACCGCGCCCGCGCGGGCGGCGAACACGTCGTGCACCGCCGCGGTCTCGGCCTTGTCGTTGACCGGCGTGCCGGTGCCGTGCGCGTTCACGTAGCCGACGTCGTCCGGGGAGCACCCGGCGACGCGTAGCGCCGCGCGCATGGCCCGCGCCATGCCGCGGCCGGCGGGATCGGGCTGGATGGGGTGGTGCGCGTCCGCGGACATCCCCCACCCGCGCAGCAACGCGAGCGTCGTCGCCCCGCGACGGCGCGCCGACCGCACGGACTCCAGCACCAGGACCGCGGCCCCGTCGCCGTGCAGCATGCCGTCGCGTTGCCGGGAGAACGGGCGGACCACGCCGCTGTCGCTGAACGCGCCGCCTGCGTCGAACTTCGAGAAGATGTCCTCCGACACCGTGTACGAGCCACCGCAGACGACGAGGTCGGCCTGCCCCGAGCGGATCAGCTGGGCGCCGTAGGCCACCGCGGTGGTCGAGGAGGTGCAGGCGTTGCTGAACGCCATCGGCGACGGGCCGAAGCCGAGCTCCTGCGCCAAGTCGGCGGCCAGCGCGGCGGGCGCGCTGGTGCCGAGCCGGTCGTCCTCCCACCGGTCTCCGCGCTCTTCGGCTCGCCAGAACTCCAGGACCGCTGACCGGTCACCCAGCGTCCCGAGCAGGAAGGGCGCTCCCCGTGCGCGGGTTCGCGCGCCGTCGAGGGCCTCGTGCGCGCAGGCACGCAGAAGGCCCAGCTGCGTGGGAGCGCCGGACGCCCAGACCGCGTGGTCGTCAGGCAGGGTGGCCGCGAACCGGTTGTGGTAGGGGGTGGTGTCGAAGCGGGTCACCGGCGCGAACGCCGCCTCACCCCCGAAGACCCCGCGCCGCACGGCATCCACGCCCGCGCCGAAAGCCGTGCACACCCCGATGCCGGTGATCGCCACGGGCTCAGACATCGCTCGTCGCCTTCGCCGTGTCGCGTTCCGGGAAGCGCGCGTCGAGCAGGGTGAGCAGCGGAGTGGCCTTGACCGCGGTCTCCTCGTACTCCGCGGCCGGGTCGGACATGGCCACGATCGCGCCGCCGACGCCGTAGCTGATGCGACCCGGCTGTGCCACCAGCGTGCGGATGGCGATGCTCAGGTCGACGCTGCCCGACAGCGAGAAGTACCCGATCACGCCCGAGTAGATGCCGCGGGGCCCGTCCTCCAGCTCGTCGATGATCTCCATGGTGCGCAGCTTCGGCGCCCCGGTCATCGATCCGCCGGGGAACGCGGCCCGAACGCAGTCGACCGGGCTGCGGTCGGGGCGCAACCGCGCCGTCACGGTGCTGATCAGCTGGTGGACCGTCGTGTAGGACTCGACGACGAACAGCTCCGGGACCGCGACCGAGCCGGTCACCGCCACCTGGGCCAGGTCGTTGCGGAGCAGGTCGACGATCATGAGGTTCTCGGCTTGGTCCTTCTCGGAGGTCGCCAGGTCCTCGCGGAGCCGGCGGTCCTCCTGGGGCGAGCTCGACCGGGAGCGCGTGCCCTTGATCGGCCGGGCTTCCACGCGCCCCTCGCCGTCGATGCGCAGGAAGCGCTCGGGCGAGGTGCTCAGCACCGACAGCTCACCCATGCGCAGCAGCGCCCCGAAAGGGCCCGGGTTGTCACGGCGCAGCGAGGTGTACGCGGCCCACACGTCCAGCGTGCAGTCAGCGCTGAGCATGTTGGTCAGGCAGACCTCGTAGCTCTCGCCGGCGGTGATGGCGCGCTGGCAGGACTCGATGAGGTCCAGGTAGGTGTCTCGGTCGTGGCGCAGGGACAGCGACTCGGTGACCGGCTCCGGGCGCGCCGGCGAGCGTCCGGGAGCACCTGGGATCGCCTCGATCCGCGCGCGGGTGTCGGCCAGCCAGTCCCGGGCCGGTGCCTCGTCGCCCGTGTGCAGGGCGACCAGGTACGTCGTCAGGGTGCCGTGGTCGAACACCACGTACCGGTCCGCGAAGATCAGCGACGCGTCCGGGTGCTCGGAACGGTGGCGCGAGCGGGCGCCGCACTGGGCCTTGAGCTCGTAGCCCAGGTAGCCCACCCAGCCGCCGCGGAAGTCGAACGGCAGGCTCTCGCCGCCGACGACTTCCGAGTTCTTGAGGCGGTCGTCGAGCCAGTCCAGGAACGGCCGGGTCTCGTCGCGGGTGCCGTCTCCCGCCCGCACGGTGACCGTGCCCTGCGCGACATCGGCCGTGACGACCTCCGACGTGGGGCTCTCGGCCGCCCCGAGCACGGAGAAGCGGCCGAGACGCGGATCGGGACGGCTGCTGTCCAGCCAGAACGCGAACGGCCGGTCGAGGAAGAGCTCCTCGTAGACCTGCTCCGGGGCACGGTCGGTCGGAAGCTGCTCGACCAGCAGGCGGTACGTCACCCGCTGGTCGGTGTCCACGCGCGGCGCGGACACCGGCTGCGGGGGTCCCGGGCGGACGGTTCGGCCGTGCCGCCGGTTCCAGTCCTGGCTCAGCTCCGCGAAGTTGGCCAGCAGGCGATGACCGTGCTCCGTCGCGATGGACTCGGGATGGAACTGCACCCCCCACTGAGGGCGGTGGCGATGGCGTAATGCCATCAGCACCCCGTCGGGCGTCCAGGCGATCGGATCGAGGTCGTCCGAGAGGCGGTCGACCACCCACGAGTGGTAGCGCACGACCTCGTACTGCGTCGGGATGCCGGCGAACAACCCGGTGCCGTCGTGCCGGACGAGCGACTTGCGGCCGTGCCGGGGCTCCGGGGCCAGCGCGATCGACCCGCCGCCCAGCATCGCGATGCCCTGGTGCCCGAGGCAGACGCCGAGCAGCGGGATCCGGCCCGAGGTGACGACGTCGCGGCAGATGCCGAAATCGGCCGGGACACCCGGTGTACCCGGACCCGGCGAGATGACGACGTTGTCGAACGCGTCGAGGTGCTCCGGCCGCCACCCTGGCTCGTCGTTGCGGATGACCGTGGGCTCGACTCCGTTGACCTCACCCAGGTAGTGCGCCAGGTTGTACGAGAAGGAATCGTAGTTGTCTATGAGCAAAGTCCTCATACGTGCTCCTCGGCGCGGTTCCGGGCGATGTCCAAGGCCGCCGCGATGTGCTCCAGGTCTTGTTCCTCCGCCGGGGTGTCCAGGATCAGCGTGGTGTAGCCGAGGTCGAGGTAGCGCCCGATCTCGTGCCCGACCGCGGCGTAGTCACCGACCAGGTACGGGCAGAAGGTCCGGTAGTTCTTGAACGGCCGCATCCAGTACGTGTCGTGGTGATCGGCAGCCTCGGCGAGTTGCCGGTGCCACTGCGAGTCCGAGCGCGACATGGCGAGCCGGTGGCTGACCTGCCCGGCGCGGTCCTCGGGGAAACGCGCGAGGGCGACGTCCCACGCCTCGGCCGACGTCGGCCGGGTGATCACCCCGATGCGCAGGCCCTGGGGGATCGACGGATCGGCCGCGACCTGCTTCCCCGGTTCCTCCGGGTAGGAGACAGCCGTCGCCGAGGCGGCCCGCGCGGCGGCCATCCCGGCCGCGGAGGAGCCGGAGAACAGGAACCGGGGAGCCAGCTCGGCCGGGAGCGCGGTCTCGAGGCGCAGCCCGGTCACGGAGTAGTAAGCGCCCTCGAAGGTCACCGGTTCCCGGGAGGCGAGCAGCCGCCTCATGATCAGGGAGTACTCGACAGCCCGGTCGTAGCGGTCGTCGTGGGCGAGGTCGTCACCCATCGCCCGCAGATCCCCGGTGAACCCGCCCGCGACCATGTTCAAGTCGACGCGGCGGCGGTGCAGGTACGCCAAACCGGCCACGAGCTTCGCGGCGGTGAACGGGTGCATGTACGCCGGCTGCACGGCGACCAGCGGAGCCAGTCGCGCGGTGGCCTGGATGATGGTCTGCGCGATCAGCCACGGGTCGACCGACCGGTTGTCCGTGTAGACCAGGACCCCTTCGTACCCCGCGCGGTCGCTCCAGCCCGCCACCTCGCGGACCCGCCGCAGGTAGTCCGCGCCGTGCTCCTCGACCGAGGGAGGACAGGTGCCGAAGAGGGTGATCCCGCTGCGTGGTCGGCTCATCGGGCCACCTCCTGACCGGGGGTGGTCGCGGCCGGGGAGCTGCCGGCCAGCGGTCGGCGTCGGGTGAGCAGGGAGATCCGCGCCGGTTGTCCCGCATCCTCCACCAGGGAGATCCAGTCCTCCGCGACGCGGCAGAAGGCCGAGTTCAGGGCCTGTTCGGCCGAGACCTCGTCCGGCGCCAACACCTCCCAGCGGACCAGGCTGTTGATCAGGTGGGGGTCGAAAGCGGTCCAGGCCCCGTCCAGCCTGATCTCGGGCCAGTAGTGTTCCAACGAGTAGGGGCTGGACAGCAGCAGCCCGAAGCTGCGCCGGGCCTCCCACTGCTCCTCCGTCGCCCGCCGGACGAGGAACCAGGTGGCCAGTTCGCAGTCGGCCAGCGAGGTCTCGGCCAGGAACGAGAGGTCGCGGCGCAGGGCCTCGGGCAGGAAGTAGAACTCGAACCCGGACACCTCGGCGAAGAGCCGCCCCAGCTCCGGCGGGGCGTCGGCGGCACGCCCGGTGGCGCCGACCTCCAGGCTCAGCGTGAACTCCCCGGCCGCGCCGGAAGGGCTCGCCCCGAGGACCAGCGCCTCGGCGCGCGGACGGAAGTCGCACCGGTGGCCGGGGTCGGGGGACTCGCACTCGGCCGCGACTTCGACGTCATACCGGAACGGGCGGTTGTCCACCACCGCGCGCAGCACGTCGGGCCATCGTCGCATGGCGAGGTAGCGGGGCGAGGGCAGGCGCAGGGCCAGGGAGGCGTTGGCCAGGTCGAGCTCGTCGAAGTACTGCTCCTCGCCCGACGTGCGGTGCGGGAACCCGAGGTCGAGGAGCGCTGACAGGACCGGCGCACCGATCCGGAACACCCGCTGGACGACCGAAGCGTCCTGGTCGAAGACGCGGTGCCGGTCGGGCACGAGCCGTGCCCGGTCGGCGATGACCCGGAGCAGGTCGGCGTTCACCCGGAGTCCTCCCGCGAGTCGGAGATCAGGTTCCAGAGGGAGCCGGGCGAGGAGAAGATCTCGAAGGCGATCATCTCGTCGGGGATCACCACCCCGAAGGTGTCCTCGATGGTCACCAGGAGCCGCACGACGGTGAGCGAATCCATCCCGAACGCCGTCAGGTCGCTGTCCTCGTGCAGCGTCGTGCCGGGCGGGAGCTGGCCGGCCATGCACTCCCTCAGCACCGCCTCGAAGTCCGGGTTCAGCGCGGTGATCTCGGACCCCTCAGACACCAGCGGCCTGCCGGTTGCCGTAGAACTTCCGGAGCATCCCCACCAGTTCGGGCGCGTAGCGCGCGGCCGCGAGGATCTCCGGGGGCGGCGTGAACCGCGGGTGGATCATCTCGGCGAACCGCGAGAACTCCATGCGCAGGCTGTGCTCCATGGTGCGCGGCCACTCGACCGGGACCCTCCAGTCGTGCTCGTAGCCGGTGGCGACCATGTGGGTGACCGAGGACTCGACGATCTCGCGGCGGCTCGCCGGCTGGATCGGAGCGCGCACCGGCTCGAAGGGGGCGAGGTCCGCACGCGGCTCATCGCCGAGGATCCTGGCGGTCAGCTCCGCGGCCAGCAACGGGGAGAGGTGCAGACCGTCGCGATAGGTGCCGGTCAGCATCCACAGTCCGGGCATGGCCGCACCGATCAGCGGGAAGCCGTCGAGTGCCACGGGCCGGTTCCCCACCTGGATCCGGTTGACGCCCGCCGTCCAGAAGTCCCGGTGCAACTGCCGTGCCGCGCAGTCGAGGAGGAACTGCACGTCCCGGATCACCGGCGTGCTCACCGGCGCGGCCGAGATGACGTTGGTCGCCCCGACGTACACCTCGGTCGCGTTCCTCGGGACCAGGTGCAGGCCGCAGGCGAAGGCGCGGTTCGGCGTGCGGATGACGTGGCGGGGCCCCGGTGACTCGGGAGCCGACAGAAGCATCGAGAGGCCGTAGCCGGAGATCAGCGGCGGCATCCGCTCCGCAAGTCCGGGAACGCTCCCAACGACGGCCTGCGAAGCGGCCCCCGCGGCGAGCACGACCTCACCGCCGGACAGCGCCGCACCGGAGGCGAGGACGACGCCGCGGGCCCGCCCGGCGAGGTGATCCAGTGCGGTGACGGAGCCGTCGACGAGCACCCCGCCCCGGGCGAGGAAGGCCGCCTCAAGGGTGGTGAGCAGCGCGGCCGAGTCGATCGCGTGCTCGTCGGGGATGAACAGGGCGCGCAAGGGCCTTGAGGCGGCGTCGGGCGAGAGCCAGGCGATGTCGTCCACGTCGAGCTCTTCGTGCTTCTGCTCGTAGGTGGTGAGCGCGCTCTGGATGGCCTGGAAGTTCGCGCTGTCGATGCCGGCCACGCCGACGGTGTTGAGGATGACCACCGTGCCGTCGGCCGTGACCAGGTCGGCGGCGTTGTCGCCGGTGTCCGACGTCAGCTCTTCGAGCCACCGCGGCCACAGCTGCTGCGCCTCCACGCCGAGGTCGAGCTTCCGCCGGCCCTCGCTGCTGGCCAGCAGCGAGGAGGTGACCTCGCCGAAGCATCCGAGCATCGCCCCGGCGGCCACCGACGCCGCGTACGGGCGCGACCGCTCACCCACCACCGCCACCGAAACGCCGCGGCGGACCAGGCTCAGACCCAGGGACAGGCCGAGCACGCCATTGCCTACCACGACCACGTCGTAGCTACCGCCGTCCGAGACGGCACCTCCGTGCGGCACGCGACTACCCCCTTGCGACTCGGAAACTGATGCGTGTGATGGCTCGGTGGCCGAGCCCTCGAGAGGACTTCAGTCGGTCACGGCGAAGCGATCCGGGTAGATCTCGGCCAGGTACTGGTGCACCGAGCGCGCCGAGTTCAGGCTCAGGATCACGTCGCGGCCCGGCTGCTGGAGGTCGACGCCGAAGCGCTCCTCGAGCAGGTGCTGAAGCCAGACGAAACCGAAGGAATCGATCACGATCTCGGTGTCGTAATCAATGGGAGCATCGATCATCTGGATGGACATGCATTCACCGATGATCGCGGTTATTTCATCGCGCGTTACCATGAACTCCCCCTCCTGCATCGAGCACCACAACGCGGAATGCGTCATGGAACGACCCTGGAAGCATGGATCCCGAAGGCACGGGAACGGGAGTGGGCACGTCGCCACGATGCCATCAGATACGACGTCCCGCAGCGCCGGCATGAGCCACTGACGATGCAGAACAATCCAGGGCATCAGCGCCCCGCAAACCCACAGATGTTTACCCCCCTCGCAGGACCTCCCCCGTGGCCGCGGAAGTCAGACAACCACACGTCACTCAATGCATCAAGAGTCCGATTGGCACACGCGGTGGCACGTCCACCGGAGCGAATCAGACGCCGCCGCGGTCGACCTCGGCGATCCGGCGCGGAGCCGTGTCCCGCGTGGCGAGACCCCGAGCAGCGCGAAACTGCTGGTAACGGGCGTCCGCCGAGATCAACTCGGTTGACCGGAAGCTTTCACGATGCTGCCCCATCCGTCCGAAATGACCGTGTTTGGCCGCGCGATCGGCTCGATCACCGATGCACTGCGGCACACCGCATCCAGCGTCCGACGCCGGTAGCGCGAGCCAGTCCAGGCCCTCAGTTCTTGTCGGTCGTCATCCAAAGGGCGGGAAGAACTGACGACGACCTGGCGCGCCGACCTACGCAGCTGACGAATGGTTGAGGCTTGCACCCTCCCAGCCATCTATGGTTCGCTGATGTTCGCTGTCGATGTTGCCGACGCGTCCACCGCGCCACTATTCGGCGTTCGCCGACAGGGACAGCGGCAGGACAAGACGGTTCCCGTTTTCGCCGACACACCGCTCCGCACTTGCGGTGGTGTGGAGTCGCGTGCGACCGGCGAAGCCCGCACGTGTCGAACGAGCAACTCGGCGCCGCGCCGGCATTCCCTTTCCCCGCCCGGCGAGGGCGTCATCTTCCGTCCAGAACAGGGGTAGCGGCGTGCGAGAAGAGCTGACGAACTTCTCCGGCGGGGTGCGACGCGCCGGACCACTGCAGTCGGGCATCTGCCAGCTGGAGTGGATGTCCTACCGGTCCGGCGCCCACGGGCTGTTCCCCAACATCTGGCGCGTCGTCGCCGTACCCGAGGGTTTGCCGGACGAGGCGGTGAGCGCGGTGGTGGGCGACCTGCTTCGGCGGCACGAAGTGCTCCGGACCACGTTCGACGCCGACGAGGCCGGGCGGCCACGGCAGAGCGCGCACGAAACCGTCCTGGCGACGCTGCCCCGCCTCGCCGACGAACACTCCCGCAGCCGCTTCGTCGAGACCCCGTTCGACGTTGCGACCCAACCCCCGATCCGGTTCGGCCGCACGGCGAACGGCGACCTGATCTTCGCGGTGGCCCACATCGCGGCCGACGAGGCGGCGGCCGAGACCCTCGTCGCCGAGCTCACCGAGCTGCTCGCGGCGCGGCACCAGCGGCGACCCGCCCGGCTCGGCGCCGACGTGCCGCAACCGATCGACCGGGCGCTGCACGAGCGGGGACACGGCAGGCCTCGCGTCGAGTCCGCTCTACGGCACTGGACCGGCACGCTGCGGGACTTTCCGGCGTCCGCCCTGCCGGTGAGCCGTGGCCGGCCCGGAGCCGATGTGGTGTTCGCGGACCTCGAATCGCCCGCCGCGACCCGAGCGCTGGCGATCCTGCACCACACGTACGCGGCGTCACCGGCGTCGGTCTTCATCGCGGCCGTCTACACCGCCTTGGCGATCCAGTACGACCGGGCGCAGCTCGGCTTGAGCCTGACCTGGTCGTTCCGGGAACTCCCCGACACCGGCGAGATGATCGCCTCGGTCTTCCGGGACATGCCCCTGCTCGTCGACGTCGGCGGGCAGCCATCGTTGTCCGAGGTGCTGCGCCGGGTGCGGAAGGCGATCCTCGTCGGCGGTCGGCACATGGGCTTCGACGTGCTGGAGTTCCACGAAGGCGCGGGACGGGTCGAGGCCGAGCGGGGCACGTTCCTGGCGGGTCCCGAAGCCGTCAGCTGTCGCTTCGACGGCATCGACTGGGAGGCTTCGGACCCCGGCGTCGATCCGCGCGCCCTGCTGACCCGCTCGCGGGTCACCGTCGGCCGGATGAACGAGTTCCACAACCTTTGCAACCTGTTCGTCAGCGCCTCCCCCGTCGAAGGGCGGCTGCAGATCCACGCAGCCATCGACGCGGCCATCGCGGGCGACCGGGACGTCGTGGGGCTCGTCCGGCTGATCGAGGCGATCCTGGTGCACGCTTCCGCCGCCGGTGACCTCGCCTACCCGGAGGCCGAGGCCCTTGCCCCGGAGCGCTGGCGGCCGGGCGCGCGCTGGACCCGGATCGGCGGCGTCTGGGTGGACTTGGACTTCCTCGCCGACCGCCTTCGCGAGCATCCGGCGATCCACGGCGCCGAGGTCCGCGAGGACCAGGGCGTGGTCACCGCCCATGTCGACGCCGACCTGGAACCGTGGGAGCTGCGCGACTTCCTGCTGTCGACCGACAACGGCCGGTGCGCCATGGCGAGCCCGCACCACTTCGTCGTCCGTCGGGCGGACGGGCGCACGGTCGCCGGTTCGGGCGCCCAACGACCCGCACGGGCACCGCGAGGCCCGGCCGAGCAGGCGCTCATGCGCGCGGTGGCGGAGGCCAACGGATTGGTCGGTCTGACCATGGCCGGCACCTACCTGACGGTCGGCGGCCGCCTCCACCACGGCCCCCGCGTGCTGTCCCTCCTGTGGGACAACGGGTTCGACGGCATCTCGGTCGCGGACCTGCGCCGGCCGACCAGCCTCGTGGCGCTCGCCGGACGACTGCGGGTGCGGTCGTCCGTTCTCCAACCCGGAGGTGGTGCGTGACCCTCAAGGACCTGCCCGGGGAACGTTCGTGATGTCGCGCAGGAGTCGCCGGCCGGCCCACCTGGGTCGGGTCGTAGGCGTCGCGGACGCGACCCGATCGGAGGCTCGTCGATGGGAATGCTGACCGGCGTGGAGCTGAACGGCGCCTCTGCCACCATCGACCAGGTCAAGGCTCTCGCGCTGACCAACTACGGGCACTTCACGTCGATGCTCGTGGAGCGCGGCCGCGTCCGCGGCCTCTCCCTCCACATGCAACGGCTGTCACGGGACTGCCGGCAGCTCTTCGGCACTGATCTCGACACCGACCGCGTCAGGCAGCACGTCCGCCACGCCCTCGGCAGCGGTGGTCCTACGACCGTGGTTCGCATCACCGTCTTCGATCCAGCGCTCGACCTGGGCACCATCGGTCACGACGCCACACCTCACGTGCTGGTGACCACGCGGCCCGCCGGTTCCGGCAGTGGGTCGCCGTTGCGACTGCGATCCGCGTCGCATCAACGCGAGATGCCATCGGTCAAGCACATCGGCCTGTTCGGCGCACTCCACCAACGGAGGACGGCGCAGCGGGAAGGCTATGACGACGTCCTCTTCCTGAATCCCGACGGGTCCATTTCGGAGATCGCCACGTCGAACATCGGATTCGTACGATCCGGACGCGTCGTGTGGCCCGAGTCGGCGTGCCTCGCCGGGGTCACCATGACGTTGCTCAACCAAGCCCTCGATGAGCCGGTAGCCACCGAATCGCTGACTCTCGGCGACTTGGAGGGCATCGATGCCGCCTTCGCCACGAACGCGGCCACCGGCGTCCGAGCTGTCGCCTCCGTGGACAGCACCACTTGGTCGTCAACCGTCAACCCGGTGTTAGGCGGGCTGCGTGACCTGTACGCCGACATTCCCGCCGAAGTCGTGTAGCCGGCCCGTGTCGAGCCGCAGCCGGGCTGCGCGAGGTGGACGGGTTCTTGTCGGATGAGGTTGGAAAGGCTCACTGTTCCGCCCTGCGGACGTGCCGGCTCCCGACGTCACCCGAAGGTGTGCCCGACTGCTCGCGGCCGACCAACGTCGGGCATCCGACACCGCCCCTGTTCGAGCCGGGCGGAGCACCGGCCTCCAGACCACTACTTCGAGTGATGAAACGTGCACGGTCCCGGCGCTAACCTTGGTCGACTACTGCTTCGACAGCACTCTCGCCGGTGACGCGGAACCGCTCAAGGTGGCCTCGCCGAAGAGGTTGCGCGCCGAGGCGACCCCGGCGATCACCGACCTGCTCCACGAGATCAAGTCGAAGGCCCGGCACGCACGGATCGTGGTGCTGGGGTACGCGCCGATGTTCGAGCCGGACACCGACTGCACCGGAATGATCAGCAAGCAGGAGAGCAACTGGTTGAACGAGATGGCCGGCCTGATGCGCGAGTCGGTGCAGGCCGCGGTGGCCGCGCTGCATGTCCGTCGACGACACCGGCGAATCCGGGGAGCCGACTGAAGTGGTGTCGAGGTGGTACCAGAAGAAACTCCGGCGACCCGGCCACCGGCCGGTTCTCCTACCAGCCACACAACTACCCCCGGAAGTCCGCAGCGAGTGGCGGGCGGTCGCGGCGGGTGGGGTGACCTCGTGGCGGGACCCGCGGACCGGGTCCGACTGCTACGGCGGCGGTCTGGAGGTCCAGGGCGACCCCGAGTTCTACCTGGACCACTACCCGATCTGCTGACCGCCCGGCCCCCGGCCGGGACGCCCACGGGACTCCCGAGCCGGTACCCCTGCCGACGACGTAATCGAGAACAACGACCAGAGGAGTGGGATTTTCATGTTCGCCAAGACCGCCCGACTCGCCGCCGCCCTGTCCCTGGCGGCCGCGGCCACCGCGACGGCGATCGGAACCGCCGCCGCCGAGACCTACTGCCAGGACATCGGCAACGGGAACTTCTGCATGAGCGTCGACGGCACCCCCGAGGAGGGCACCCTCGTCACGATGACGTACCACAAGGAGGAAGGTAATCCGATCACCATCCGGTTCGCGTGGTGGTACTACGCCGGTGACACCTCCTACAGCGGCTGGCTGCCGGCTGCGGCGGGCGATCGCCTCGTCTTCTACGACTCGGCAACTTACGAATGCGTCTACGGGAAGATGGAAGTGCAGGGAGGCCCCACGTACTACCTCGATCGGAACCCGATCTGCCCGGGGTGACCGAACACGGCCGGCGGCCGAAGGCGCGTCCGAGAGGACTCCTGACCATCGGCGGTTCCTCGACGGCCCCGACCCGCGCCGGTACCGCCTGAACCTGGTCCAGGTCGGCCTGCGCGGCAACGTCTCCGCGGTGGCCACCCAACTCGACGGCGCCATGCGCGGCTCGACCCGGACCGTCCACAGTGACACCCCGGTGCCGGAGTTCCTGCAGTAGCCCGGCCCAACTACGAGTCAACGACAGAGGGCCGTCCGCGCAGTGCGGAGGGTCCTCTGTCGTTGATCGACGGCCAAATCAAGCCGCTGCGACCACTTCAACGTTGGTCAGGTGCACATCTGCCGGGCAGGCGACCGGATCGCGAAGCCGTACCCCTGGACGTGGACATTCGACCAGGCCCGCATCACCGCGTCGCACGGTCGCTGCTGCGTCGGCGCGAAACAGGCTCGCGTGAAGCCGCCGTTGAGCGTGCTGGACAGGCAATCCCGGTCGTAGGTGAGGACCCCATTCACGTAGAGGGCCACGTTCGGTGCCGCGAGGGAAACTGCCGAGCTGCCGTGATTGGCGACGATCGCCACGGCCTGCGTGGCGTTGCCGTTGACGACCACGCACGACTTGACGGTGACATCGTGTGTTGGATGGCTGACGGAGGTGCAGTGGAACTTGTTGGTCTGCGTGACCTCCTGCCAGTACGGATCGGCGCTCGCGGTGCCGCCGAGCACGAGGAACGAGCCGGCGAGGGTGAGCACCGTCGCCAAAGTCTTCACCAAACGGATCGCTGATCCTCCTCGGAACGCCCATTGCGTGAAATCGTCCCCGAACGCGGGTCCCGATCCACGCGGATCTCCGGAAGGCTGACGAGCCGGGAGTGGACGCCGGGGCTTGGTGCGACAGCGCCCCGCCCCCGTGAACTACCTGTGCCGCCGAGGTGCCGGTTCTCGTGGGCAGCTTTGCTGCACCGACGCCGTGGCCCCCACGCGATCCCTCTCGTCCCCGCCTCGTGGAAGGCCCGTCCCTGAATGCTATTCAGCACTGGGACCCGAAGCTGTCAGGTGAACGCCTGACAGGACAGGCGCCCGACGGAAGCTGTTCGTCGGCCTGCACGGTTCCAGTCCCGCCGGGCGGCCGAACGAACCGGCCGACGCGGCGCGCGGGTTCCTCACCGCCCTCGGCGTCGACCCGGACGTGCTTCCGGCGGAGCTGGACGCGCTGGCCGCCTCCGCCGAGCAGGTCGTGCCGCCCGCCACCTGCCTTCGGACCTCCTCGCCCGCGGCGAGGCCCGTGCTCTGCCGGCCGCACGCCTCGGCGGCCAGCGCATCGAATCCGAACCCCGGGTGACCAACCCGGTCCCGTGCTTTCGTTGTTCGAGCCCCTGCCACGAAGGCCACGACATCACGGACGCGGACTCCGGCGACGGACTCGTGGACGCCAGAGCGTGTTGACCTGCGAAGGGACAGTCCACATTGGACCGCACAGGCAAAGCGGCCTCACCCTGGCTGTTTCCCGGCGGACAACCGGGTCGGACCACTACCAACTGGGCGGTGTTCCTGTCAGTTCGGAGCCATGAGCCTGGCCTCCGCTCGCACCTACGACTGGTTGGCCGACGTGTTCGAGCGGGCGCAATGGGTCGGCGACACAGCAGCCCGCCGAGGCACCTCGACGGCACCGACCACCTCACCCACGCCGAGCAGAACTAGTGGCCCATGCCGAGACCACCGTCGACCGGGATCACGGCACCCGTGATGTAGGCCGCGTCCGGGCCGGTCAGGAATGTCACCACTCCCGCGACCTCGTCCGCGGCCGCGTCCCTGCCGAGCGGCACCATGCCGAGGATCTCGGCCTTGCGCTGCTCCGAGAGCGGCGCGGCCATGTCGGTGTCGACCAGGCCCGGCGCGACCACGTTCGCGGTGATCCCGTGCGGGCCGAGCTCACGCGCGAGCGACCTGGCGAGCCCGACGAGACCTGCCTTCGAGGCGGCGTAGTTCGCCTGGCCGGGCCATCCGTACAGTCCCACCACGGAGGAGATGAAGACCATCCGCCCCCGGCGCATCTTCATCATGCCGCGCACGGCGCGCTTCGCGGCCCGGTACGCGCCGGTCAGGTTCGTGTCGACCACGTCGGTGAACGCCTCTTCCTTCAGGAAGGCGAGCATGTGGTCCGACGTGATCCCGGCGTTGGCCACCAGCACCTCGACCGGTCCCTGCTCCTTCTCCACGGTCCTGAACGACGCGTCCACCGATGCCGCGTCCCGCACGTCGCACCGCACCACGGACAAGCCCTCGACCGGTTCGCCCGACCGTGAGGTCACCGTGACGCTGTCGCCGCCGGCGGCGAGGCGCCGCGCGATCGTCAGCCCGATCCCTCGGTTGCCTCCTGTGACCAGTACCGAACGCCCCACGTTCCCATCTCCTGTCATCATCGTCATCGTGCGCCGGCGGTGATGGGCAGCGCGGCCCAGCCGGATATCGTGTGAGAGTGCAGCCGCACCCCTGGCCCGGCCGGGGCGAGGTCGGTGAATCGGCCGAACAACTCGGCGAAGAACAGCTTCAGGGTTTCCCTGACGACGGAGTTCCCCACGCAGTAGTGCGGTCCGATGCCGAAAGCCAGGTGCTTGTTCGGCTGCCTCCGGACATCGAAGGTGAACGGGTCCGCGAAAACGTCCTCGTCACGGTTGGCCGAGGCAAGCCAGACGACGACCGCCTCACCTGCTTTGACCTGCCGTCCCCGCAGCGTCACGTCCCGAACGGCGTACCGCATGAAATGCGTGTTGGGCGTGGCCCAGCGCAAGGCCTCCTCCACCCCACTCCCCAACAGGGACGGATCGGCAGCCCACTGGTCCAAGGTCGCCGTCCCCATCAGGTCGGCCAACGTGCTCGCCGGGACCTGGGAGATGGTCACGCTGCCGCCGAGCAGCAGGCTGTAGCAGTTCGACACCACCTCGCCCTGGTTCAACGGGCGACCGTCCCACACGGTGCCGATGAGCAAGCTGACCAGGTCCTCACCCGGATGGGCACGACGGTGGCGCACGATGTCGTGAAAGTAGGCGAAGAGCTCACGGTGTGTCGCCTCGAGCACCGATTCGGCCGCACCTGCCCGTCCGAAGAGCGGGTCCTCGGGCGCGACGGAGGCGATGCTGAGCTCGGCCAGGTGGGGCCAGTCCCCGGCCGGCAGGTCCATGAGGGTGCCCATCACCGCCACGGCCAGCCCTCGCATGTGCGCGGCCAGGTCGTAGGACGTGCCGTCGGCCAGGCTCGCGAGCGTGTCGCGCACGATCTTCCGCAGGCGCTCGTGCATCGACAGCACCGGCTTGGTCCCGAGCGCCCGCTGCATCGGCATCCGCAGCGTGGTGTGCCGGGGTGGATCGGTCGCCACCAACTGCTTGCCACCGGCCGGGTCGTCCCGGCCGAGCAGGTACAGCAGGGTTCCGCGCTCCGACGTGAACGCCGTGGCGTCTCGGAGCACCTCGGCGGCCTCGCGGTACGACGTCACGGACCAGAACGCGCGTCCGTCGGGCAGGGTCTGCCGCATCACCGGCGACTCGCGGCGCAGACCGGCCCAGAGGGCGTGCGGTGCGCCTCGGCCGTGGAACGCGGGATCGACGAGTGCCATGGCGTCAGCGGCGACCGGCCACCGCGGGGTGTGCGTGTTCACGGGGCCGGCCGAAGCGTGATGAACCGCTGCTGCCACAGGGCGTGCAACTCGTGCCTGACGTCCTGGTCGATGCCGCGCGAACCAGCGAGGGATCGCAGGGTCCGCACCCCGTCGGCGGACGCCAGCAGGGTGAAGAGATCGAGGGAAACCTCCATGGTCGCGCCTTTCGGGTGGTCCAGGGAGATCTCGCAGGAGACCTCGCGTCGGCCTGCCGCGGTGTGCCTGATCCGCTGGCTGAGGCGGGTGACGGGCCGGAGTCCGGGGGCCAGGTCGTCGAAGGCGAGCGTGACGTCCCCGCGCCGGCGCACCAGGAAGTCCTCGATCACGAGGAAGTCCAGCTCGGTGGTGAGGAAGCAGGTGACGGCGTCCTGCGTGGTCTGCACGATCGGCTCGGCGTTGTTGTTGAACGACGTGTTGAGCAGCACGGGCGTACCGGTCAGCTCGCCGAACCGATGAACGAGGTCGTGGAACCGCCTGTTCGACGCCGGGTCCACGACCTGGACCCTGGCGCTGCCGTCGATGTGCGTGACGGCTCCCAGCTCCGCCCTTCGATCCTCGCGCACGGCGACCACGAACGACATGAAGTCGTAGTTGGCCCGGGTCGCCGGCAGCACGAAGTAGTCACCGGCGGCCTCCGGCGTCACGACCGGCGCGAACGGCCGGTACGCTTCTCGCTTCTTGATCATCGCGTTGATGCGCCGCTTGTTGTCCGCGGGCCGCGCGTCGGCGAGAATGCTGCGGTTGCCGAGCGCACGCGGGCCGTATTCGGAGCGGCCCTGCGCCCAGCCGAGCACCGCGCCGTCGGCCAGCAGCCGTGCGGCGGTCGCCACGATGTCCGGCGGTCGCTCGTAGTCGATGAGGTCACCCCAGGAGGCGAGCTCCCTTTCGACCTCGGCGGGGGTGCCGAGGTCGGGCCCCACGCTCGCGGTGCGCATGCGGGGCTGTCTGCGTGGGGCTGCCCCCAGCTGCAGAGCGGCGGCCAGGGCGGCCCCCTCGGCGGCCCCGGCGTCGTGCGAGACCGGGTGGACGAAGACTTCCCGGAACTTCCCCGAGTCGAGGATGCGTCCGTTGAGGGTGCTGTTGTGCGCTACGCCACCGACGAAGCAGAGGTTCTTCAGCCCCGTCTGGTCGGCCCAGTGGCCCAGGACGTGCAGGGCGATCTTCTCCAGCGCTTCCTGAAGCGCCGCGGCGAAGTCCTTGTGCGCCTGGGTGAACTCCTCACCCTTGCGGCGGGGTGACATGCGGCTCGGGGTGAAGTGCCGGAGCGTGAAGTCGCCGCCGTCCTTCAGGTCGTACAGGGAGCTGAACATGTCCCGGTAGGTCGCGGGGTCTCCGTAGGGCGCGAGCCCCATGACCTTGTACTCGTCGCCGAGCCCGTAGCCCAGCACTCGGGTGTTCGCCAGGTAGAGGCCGCCGAGCGACTGCCCGAGACCGTAGGTGGCGAGGCTCTCCAGGTGTCCGTCCCTGCCGCGGAAGATCGTCGTCGAGTGCTTCTCACCGCGGCCGTCCATGACCACCACCAGCGCGTCCGTCATCCCCGAGCGGAGGTAGGAAGAGATGCCGTGGGCGACGTGGTGCTCGGTGAAGACCAGCGGTCTGTCCGACACGTCCACCCCGAGGGCTTCCGCCAGCCGAGCCATGACGAGCTCACGCGCGGTGGGCACGGGAAGCTGCGGCCGGCCGGAGTAGATCACGCGGAGCGACTCGTCGAGCAGGTCCTCGGCGAAGAAGTGCCCGACCGCGGCGATGTCGGACGGCGACACCCCGGCGACGTCCAGGCAGGCGCGAATCGCGTTGATCGGGAACTTCGTGGTCTTCTTGATCCGGTTGAACCTCTCCTCCTCCACCGCGGCCACGAGTTCGCCGTCCCTGATCAGGCAGGCGGCCGCGTCGTGGAACGCATCGTGGAAGAAGGCCCCCTCCATGTTGGGCACCAGATCGGTGTCTTCGCCCGAGAAATGCCCGCTCAGGCCAAGTACGAGCATGCTGCACACTCTCTTTTCTCAGTCGGGGTCTCGGAGTCCGGCCAGGTCCCGCGCGTGCACGGCGGAACCGAGCATCGCCAGCCGTTCGGCAGCGCTTCCGCCGAACGGGGACACCGTGAGGGTCGTGACACCCGCGGCGGCGAACGCGCGCATTCGTGACGCGATGCGGGAGACCGGTCCCAGTAGCGAGGTGGCGTCGATGAAGTCGAACGGCACGGCCGCCGCGGCACCGGCGAGATCTCCGGTGAGGTAGCGCTCCTGCACTTCGGCGGCCTGCTCGGCGTACCCCATCCGGCGTGCGAGCTGGTTGTAGTAGTTGTCTTCCCTGCTTCCCATACCTCCCAGGTACACGGCCGTGTACCAGCGCACGGCGTCGGCGCAGGCGCGCACGTCGTCGCCGACGACGATGGGGGTCATCGACACCACGTCGGGTGCGCGATCCGCGGGGGCACGGGCATGAAGGTCGCCGAGCAGCTCGGGCGCGAACTCGGGCGCGAAGAACGAGGCCAGCCAGCCGTCCGCGATCTCGCCGGTCAGGCGCAGGCTCTTGGGGCCGATCGCGGCCAGGTAGACCGGGATCTCGTCCTGGGTGGGTCGAATGCTGAGCGTCAGGGGTTTTCCCGGACCGTCCGGCATCGGCAGCGTCCAGTGCTCACCGGAGTACGTGAGGAGGTCCCGTCGCAGCGCCGTGCGCACGATCTCCACGTACTCCCGGGTGCGGCCGAGCGGGTCGGCGAACCTGACGCCATGCCACCCTTCGGACACCTGGGGTCCGGAAACGCCCAGGCCCAGCCGGAACCGCCCGCCGGACAGGTTGTCGAGGGTGGCGGCCGTCATCGCCGTCATCGCCGGGGTCCGAGCGGGGATCTGGAAGACCGAGGATCCCACCGCGATCCGCTGGGTGCGCGACGCGATCCATGAGAGGACGGTCGCCGCGTCCGAGCCGTACGCCTCCGCGACCCAGCACACGTCGTAGCCGAGGCGGTCCGCCTCGCACGCCAGTGCCAGACCGTTCGCGGCGTAGCCCGCGCCCCAGTAACCGATGTTCACGCCGAGCTTCATGCTCGCCTCGCCCCCACCGTCATCGCAGCGTGGCCGGGAGTGCGTCCAGGCCGAAGGTCAGAGAGCCGTCGCGGTAGCGCACGGCGGTGTCCGGGGCGAGCCGGGCGGCCGGGAAGGACTCGAAGAACGCCGGGAGCACGGTGCGCATCTCCAGGCGGGCCAGTGGGGCGCCGAGGCAGAAGTGGATGCCGTGGCCGAAGGCCAGGTGCCGCGCTTCCGCACGCCCCGGTTGGAACTCGTCGGGGTCCGGGTACCGGCGCGCGTCCCGGTTGGCGGCCGCGAAGGAGCACAGGATGCGGTCCCCTGCCTCGATCGTGGTCCCGGCGACGACGGTCGCCCGCCGCGCGGTCCTGGGCAGCGAGAAGTGGAACACGGTCAGGTACCGCAGCAGTTCCTCCACTCCCCGGACCAGCGACTCCTCGTCGCGCAGCACCGTCTCGCGGTGCTCTGGGAACTCCAGGAGCAGCAGCAGGCTCTGCGCGATGAGACTGGCCGTCGTCTCGTGGCCGGCGAGCAGCAGCAGGTTGCCGGTGGCGACGAGTTCGGCGTCGCCCACGCTCGAACCGTGGCGAGCGATCAGCGCACCGAGCAGCCCGTCACGGTCACCCGGCTCACGCCGCAGCCGCGCCACGAGGTCGCTCATGTAGGCCTGCATCTCCGCCCGGTTCTCCGCCCTGGCCAGGGCGGGCAGGCGGGTGTCGATGGCGATCGCGCTACGTCGGCAGAACTCGTCCCGATCCGTGGGGGGCACGCCGAGCAGCTCGGCGATGACCACGGCGGGGACCGGCTGGGCGAACGACGTGACGAGATCGGCCTGCTCCTGGCCGCGGAGCCCGGCCAGCGCGTCCCGGGTCGCGGCGGCCACCACTGCTTGAAGGCCCGCGACGCGCCGGGAGCTGAACTCCGCGGACAGCAGGCCACGTAGCCTGGTGTGCTGCGGGGGATCCAGCCCGAGGAGTGATCCCGGACCAGTTGGCGAGGCGTCCCCGCCCGGTCCACCGGCCGGCAGGCGCAGGACGTTGCTGAACAACGCGGGATCCCCGAGGACCTCGTGGATGTCCGCGGGCCGGGTGATCAGCCAGGTCCGTCCCCGTCCAGGGGTGACCATCGGCATCGAGATCTCCACGATGCCGCCCGCCGCGTCGACCGCCAGCAGCTCCGGTGACGGGTGCAGGGGTCGGTGGGGGTCGCGGCGCATCGCCAGCGGGGAAGGGCTGCCTACGTCGGACACCGCCATCAGGTGGTCGCGATCTGGGTGGCGAGCGCCGACGACAGCGCGGCAACGGACGGGTGGTCCCACATCATCGTCGCCTCGACGGGGATACCGAGGTGGTCCTCGATATCTGCGACGATGGCCAGTGCGTACAGCGAGTCGACGCCGTAGTCGGCGAGCGGGGTGTCCACATCGATCTCGGCGGGCTCCCGCTTCAGGTGCGTGGCAAGGCGTTCGACGAGCCAGACGCGGAACTCGGCCTCGTCGAAGTCGGCGGACACCATGGTGTTTCCCCTCTCTGGAACGGAATCGGGCGCGTCACGGGCGTGCCTGGGCCGTGAAGCCCAGGCCGCGCCGTGCGGTCGTGCGGTGGGCGGCCTCCTCCACGAGGAACTCCGCCAGTTCTGCGGGCAGGCTCCTCGGTCGGTTCCACGCCGCGTTCCTCAACCTGTGCAAGACGGCCGCGAGCCACCGCTGATCCGCCGTGAAGGTCGTGGTGTCCACGGCGGCGGTTGTCCGCCGCCAGGTCTCGAAGCAGGCGCTCGCCACCAGGACCCGGACGTACCGGGTCACCAAGTCGTAGCTCCGCGGATCCGCGGCGACTCCCAGCGAGGTGACGTCGAGGTCCCGGCAGCGTTCGGTCAGGACCCGGTGCTCAGCCGCGAAGAACTCCGCGGCCTCGGCGACGTCCGGGCGGAGCAGGCCCGGCCGGGATGCCGCGAGGCCCGTGGTCAGGGCCCCCGAGAGCCCTTCCCGGCCGGCAGCGCTGATCGCGAGGGCGTGGAAGTCCAGTGCCGGCAGGGTTCGGCCGGCGACGAACACCTCGTCCGGGACGACGCCGGGTTCCGCCCAGCCACGCCGGGCCAGCAACGGGAGCTGGGAGAGCAGCGACACCTGGCACGCGGCGCGGGCGGCGTGCCCGAAACCGGCGGGCTGGACGTCGCGGAGGAGCTTCTGGAAGATGGCGGCCTCCCCGTCGCGCACGTAGAAGTGGGCGCCGAGAACCTCCGACAGGTCGTTCATCGCGTCGATGAGGATCTTCGACACGAAGAACTTCACCGCCTGGGCGTAGATCGCGGTCTCGCCGGGGAGCACGTGCAGTGCGCGGGTGGCCACGGACGCGAGGCAGTCGGCCGCGAGAAGATCGGCGTACGCGCCGGCGATCACCGATCGCACGTGCGGCATGTCGACCACCGGACCGCCGTACAGCCGCCTTCTGGTCGAGTGACGAAGTGCGACCTCCAGCCCGGTGTCCAGGACGCCGCAGAACATCGACACCAACGTCGTCCTGGTGATCTGGAACGAGCGCAGTGCGGTTTCCAACCCGGACCCCGGTCGCCCCATCAGCGCCGAGTCCGGCACCGGGCAGTCCCGGAACTCGATCCCGCCGAGTTGGACGCCGCGCATTCCCATGGTTCGGAACCGCGGGAGGTAACCGAAATCGCCGCCGTCGAGCGACGCCTTGTCGATCAGCAGCTGGGAGTGGCTCCGGGCGCCCTGCCGCGCGGCGGTGCGAGCGAAGAGCACGAACGCTTCACTGCGCTGGATGTTCGTGACCACTTCCTTGCGGCCGTTCAGCGTGATCCGGCCGGGCTCGAGACTGGCTCGACACTCGGTCTCCGCCATGTCGTTGCCGTGGGACAGCTCGTGGTATGCGACGGCGATCCGACCACCGGAAAGGAGCAGGTCGGCGGCGGACCGCTGTTGTCGAGGGCTTCCCGCGGTCCAGATGTTCACGCCGGCGATGAGCGAGCTCGCGCCGTACCCGAGCCCGAGACAGGGGTCGCGGCGGTAGACCGAGCGCATGATCTCGACCAGGTCGTCGAGGCGGTCCAGTCGGCCGCCGAGCCGTGCCGGCACGAACTCCGCGTTCAGACCGAACTCCGTGAGCGCCTGTTCACCGGGCCCGAACATGGTCTCGGCCTCGTCCGCGTCGAGGATCCGGTCGAAGCCGAGGGGGTTGCCGGGCTCGAACGGGTCGCCGAACTCGTGCTCGAGGCGGGCGAGCCGCCGCAGACCGGGAGTCGGGTTCACAGCGGTGTCACCCCGGTTCCGAACAGTGCCGGCACCGGCCCGCCCGCCGCCGCGAGCAGGTGGTCTGCCAGCGCCTCGAACGCGTCGCCGTGCGTGTCCGCCGTCCCAGATCTGTGGGGCAGCTTCTCTTCTATCACCGCGAGGGCGCCGCCGAGCCACAGTCCCCCGGCCCACAGGGCGTCGCCGTCGCCCGGACGCGGTTGGCCCCGCGTCCACAGGTGGCACGCGGCCGCTGCGGCGAAGCAGAGCTCGAAGTCACGCGCGACGTCGAAGGCTTCCTGGGGGATCCGGTGTGGCTCCCAGGACTGTTCCGCCATGCGGGCCCTGGTGATGCGCAGCGACTCCCGGGCGGCGGAGGCGGCCGCCGCAATCCGTTCCGGTAGTTCGCCGGCCGCGGCTTGGCGCGCGATGACGTCGCAGTCGGCGTCGAGCCCATCCACGAGGGAGCAACGACGGGACAGCACGCTCAGGCGTGCCGCGCCCAGCGGCTGGGTCTCCTCCGCGAGGGGACTGCCGTTCCCGCTCGCGTCGGGAGCCGTTCTGGCGAGCAGGGGGAAGTGCTCGATGAGCTGGTTCCGGCACACCGCGGTGCCGCCGTCGAAGATGGCGACGATGCGATGATCCCGGTCCAGTTTCTGGAACGCCCGGTACGGCTCGTCCGCGGACAGGAAGCCGCGCAGTCCGAGGACCTCGCCGACCGCGGAGATCGCTTCCTGGCAGAGCTCGGGGACGAGCGCCTTCACGACTGCCGAGACGACGGCCATCTCGCCGGGCGCGGTCGCCGCGAGCCGCGCGGCGGCGAAGACGACCGCCTCGGCGACGTGCAGTGTCGCGACCGCCCGTCCCAGTTCGTGCCGGATGTTCGGGAGGTCCGCCAGCCGCTTGCCGTAGAGAGTTCTGCGGCTCACGTAGTCCGCGCCGAGTGCGATCGCGTGCTCCACGGCGCCGAGCGACAGCCCGCAGCAGACGGTCCGGGTCAGCTGCAGGGCCTTCAGCGTCGTCTCGATGCCCGTGCCCGGCGCGCCGATCAGCGCCTCGGGACCGAGCTGCGCCGCCGCGAACGCGATCCCGCTGATGTCCGCTCCGCGGATGCCGTGTGTCGCCACCTTGGGCAGCGCACTCCACGTGCGCGGATCGGCTTTGCGCTTGTCGAACAGGAACAGGCTGAACCCGCGCGCGCCACCTTCCGGCCGGGTCCTGGCCAGCACGCAGACCAGGTGCCCGCGCGTGGCGTTGTTGATCAGCCACTTCTCGCCGGTCAGGCGCCAGCCGTCCGCGGTCGGTTCAGCGCGGACACCGCCGGCCAGCAGGTCGCCGCCGTGCCCGCGCTCGGTGAGTCCCCATGAGACGACGGCGCCGTCGAGGATGTCCGCGGCCAGCCGCTCGCGCTGGTCGGCGTTGCCGGCCAGCCATACGCTCACCGCTCCCAGGAACGTCTTGGCGTGCCCGACGGCGATCGTGATGTCCCGGCGGGCGAGGAGCCTGATGAACCAGGTCAGGTCGAGCAGTCCGCCGGGCCCGCGATCGAGGTAGAAGCCGGCGGCTCCCACCTCGTCGAGGAACTTGGCCGCGTCCTCCGGGAACGCCTGCCGGTCGTCGAGGGAGAGCAGGTCCTCCTGCCACAGCGGGCCGCCGGGGACCTCCGCCGCGGTCAAGGCCTCCTCGATCCTCGCCGGCGTGCTGACGATCGCCTCCCTCATGCGGCCGTCTCCGGCTCACCGAACGGGATCGACGGCTCGACCGATGACCACAGCGGGGCCGTCTCCCCGGCCAGGAACGCCTTGCGCACGGCCAGGCGCTGGACCTTCCCACTCGTGGTCCGCTGCACCGTCCCCCGGCGGACCAGTTGCAGCCCGCTGATGGTCACGCCGATCTCGCGCGCCACGGTCTGCCTGATCTCCGATGCGATGACCTCAAGGCGGTCCGCCTTCACGCCGGGCCGGATCTCGTGGACCAGCGCGACCAGTTCGGCGCCGTCGACACCCGGCACCCCGAAGGCCGCGCCGAACAGGCCGCGCAGATCGGGGATCTCCTCGCGGACGAGGTGCTCGATGTCCTGCGGGTAGAGGTTCCGTCCACGTGTGATGAGCAGTTCCTTGATACGACCGGTGACGAAGAGCTCACCGCCGTCGAGCACCGCGAGGTCACCCGTCCGCAGGTAACCGGAACGACCGTCCGCGGTCGTGCCGTTGAAGACCCGTTCGGTCTCCTCGGCGTTTCGCCAGTAGCCGGTTCCGATGCCCGGGCCGCGCAACCACAGCTCGCCGACCCGTCCCTCCGGGCGCACCTCACCGGATTCGGGATCGACGACCAGGGCGTCCAGGTCGCGCACCGACCCGCAGCTGACCAGCTCACGAGTGGCCGACGGGCGCTCGCCGCCGCCGGCCTCGGCCAGCGTTCCCCCGGCCAGGGCCGCGTCGTCGACCCGGCGGACCACCGGGGTGCGGCGGCCGGTTCCCGAGACGAACACGGTGGCCTCCGCGAGCCCGTAACAGGGGTTCAGCGCCTCGGGGCGCAGCCCGGCCGGTGCGAAGCGCTCGGCGAAGGCGGCGAGGGTGTTCGCCCGCACCGGCTCGGACCCGTTGGACGCGTACCGCCAGCGGGACAAGTCGAGCCCCGCCAGCTGCTCATCGGTCACCGTCCTCGTGCACAGGTCGTAGGCGAAGTCGGGGCCCGCCGACCAGTCGAGGTCGTGCTCGTCCACCAACTCCAGCCACCGCACCGGCCGCTTGAGGAACGCCGTCGGGCTCATCACGGTCACCGAGCTGCCCACGTACCACGCCGGCGTGATGAGCCCCGTCAGCCCCATGTCGTGGTAGTGGGGAATCCAGGAACCGAACTTGGTCGTCGCGGTCATCCCGAACGTCGACACCAGGGTCGCCGCGTTCTCGACGATGTTGCGATCGGTCAGCATCACGCCTTTGGGGCTGCCGGTCGAGCCCGACGTGTACTGCAGCAGAGCCAGCGAGTCGGCCCGACCGTCGAACCGCGGCGCCTCGACGAGTTCTTCCTCGTCGAGCGGCATCACCAACACCGGGAGACGGTCCTGGCCGGAGATCCCGGCGAAGGCCTCCACCTCGGCGCGAACCGTCGCGGTGGTGAGGACGGCGCGTGGTTCGGCGTCCTCCGCGATCGCCGACACGCGCCGCTGCTGGTGTTTGTAGCTGCCCGGCAGCGGTGACGGGACCGCGACCACGCCGGCGTAGAGACAGCCCAGGAACGCAACGGCGAAGTCGACACCGTCGGGGAAGAGCAACAGGGCCCGGTCCCCCGGCACGCAGACCCGGCCGAGCGCGGCGGCCACGCACCGTGCGCGGAGATCGAGCTCGCGGTAGGACAGTGCGGTGGTGCCGTTCGGCGTTCCCGGATCGGTGACGTGGGCGACGGCCAGGGCATCCGGCCGGGCGGCCACGTGTTCCCGGATCACCTCGACGAACGGGGAGAGCACGGTGGTTCGAGAAGGCAAGGACATCAGCGAGCCACCACCTCACGGGGCAGCCCGAGGCCTGAGCGGATCGCCATGAGTCCTCCTTGCTGTCTTCCGGAAAAAGGCGGGATCGGAGATCACGGCCTGGAAACGCAATTCACCCGACATGTCAGGCACGGCTCGACAGGCAGTCACGTGGGGAGTCCTCGAGGCGGACGGATCTCGGCAGAGAACCCATCCACTGAGGACTCGACGTCCACGTCCGCCATTGTCCGATACAGGCGAAACGCCCGTGTCAGGAAGACTGCCTCGGCGAGTTCATCTCAGCGCACGAGACACCATGAGCTGCCCCCCGGTATCGAAAGTTGCGATGTCTACTCTCGATGTTTCGAGATCGAGGCTAAGGATCTCCGCGCTGGCATGTCAAGGTGGTTCAACGGTGGAGAGTCCGGCGCGCACGCATCTGGCCGCACAGCTTGGGTTGACGGCCGCTGAGCCTCGGTGATACCGTCGTGAATCGGGTCGAAAGTTTCGGACCCAGGGTTCGCATTCAGCTGGTCGACAAGGGCGCTGTTATCCAATGGACCGCTCACGCTCCCGGCGATAATCTGAAAATTAATTCGACACTGGACAGCTGCCGCATTGACGAGACGGCGAGGTGGAGGGTTACCGTGCACAACCGACGGCCAGTCGAGCGGGTCGCCGATGGATGAGCCCTCGGTCGCGCTCCTGGCCCAGCCTCGCCCGGTTCACTTCGCACACTGCTCGCGGCGTTCCGGGGACATCGGCTGGGCGCAACAGATCCAGTGGGACTCGATCAACGGACTGGCCGTGCGCACCAGCGCGAGTTACGACATCTGCCTGAGCGTGGAGGTCCCGGCTGGTACCACCGTCGACGACTTCATCGCGGCCATAGGCCGCATGGTGAGCCGACATGAATCCCTTCGCACGAGATTCCACATCGTCGACGGCCGCCTCGTCCGCCAAGAGGTCGTCGGCAGCGGGTTCGTGGAGGTCACCCAGTACCACGTGCGCACCGGTCACACGCCCACGGACGAGCTCCTGCGGAACCGGGTCGGCGCCGAGGTGCTCGACATCGAGAACGGGCACACGTTCCGCGCGGGTTTCGTCGCCGCAGCCGGAGAGGTGACGCATGCGGCCTTCGACGTCTCGCGGATCGTCGCGGACGCGGGTGCCTGCGAGAACGTGGTGTCGTCATTCATTTCGGAGCTCCGGGCGGTGAAGAGCGGTGCGTCCGCGCGACCGGAACCGGTCTTCCAGCAACTCGACCAGGTCGAGTGGGAGGCCGGCGTGGAAGGGCGGCGCGCCGAGCACCAGGCGTTGAACTACTGGCGGGAGAAGATGGCCATGGTTCAGGCGCTGCCCCGGCCTCCCGTTCTCGACGGCGGAACCGTCCGCTCCGTCATCGTGTCCGCCGAACCAGTCCTGCGTGCCGCCGATGACATCGCACGGATGTTCGGAGCCAGCTCCTCCGGTGTCATCCTCACCGCTTTCCTGCGCGCTGCCGCGCAGACCCTCCGACTGGACACAATCGGCTGCTACCTGCATTCGTCCAACAGGTCCGACCCGGCACGCCAAGGCTCGATCACCCGGCTGAAGAACCTGACCGTCCTCGTGTGGTCACCTGGCAGCACCGACCCCCGGTCCGCGGTGCGCGAGGTGTTCCGGAACTCGCTGGAGGCCTATCGCCACGCCCAGTCCCCCGGTGCGCTGTTCCTCCCGCGACTGGATCTGGCGTCGGAGAACACCCCGTTCATCCACTTCAACGACGTGCGCTCGATCGTCCCCATGGACGGGCTGAAGGGAGCGGTCCACCAGATGGGTCCCAGGGCAGCGGTAGATGCGGCAAAGCCCGTGATGAAGGAGACCGCGCCGGGTTATGCGGCTGGGCCCACCCTCAACCTCGGGGTCGGGGCGATCCAGGGCGCTTCCCGGGAACCGATCCTGCGGGTCGAGACCAACCTCCTGCGCACGGAGGGCATCTCGCTGCTCCTGGAGCGCATGAACAGCTTCCTCGCCAGGGCTGTCCTCGTGCCGTCCGCCGGGTCGCAGGCCTGATGCCGACGGACAGCCTGGCCGACCCGCGGTTCACCCTCGGCGCGTTCCGCCCGTCCGCGTTGCGCGAGATGGCCACCGAGCGGGTCAAGCTGCTGCGCTTGTTGCGGCACGCCGGTGTCGGGACAGTGGCAACGCTCGTCGGTGCGCAGGCGGTCGGTGTGGCGACGGCCGCGTTGGGTGCTGTCTCGACGGGTTGGCTGATCGGCGCGGTCACGCAGAGCGATCGGTTCGCGCAGGTGCTCGGGCCGCTGCTGGCGGTCGTGGGGATCATCCTGGTCGACCGCGTGGCCCAGGTCGCGCTGGTGCTGCCGTCCGCGCTCGCGGCACGGCGGGTGGACGGAGGGGTGCGCCTGCTGGTGCGCCGGATCGCGCTGGCGCCCGAGGAGATCGGGCATCTCGCCGACGCGGAGTTCCGTGACGACGTCGAACGTGCCTGCGACCTCGGCGTCGGCTGGCGAACCCGGTCTCCCGGCAACGCGGCGGTCGGCCAGTTGACGCTCGTGTTCCGGGTCGTCACCGGCCTGGTGTCGGCCGCGGTCCTCGCCGTGCACTTCCCGTGGCTCGCGGTCGCCCTGTTCGCGGTCTCGCTGTTCATCCGGATGCTCACCCGCCGGCAGTGGATGTGGCTCGCGGCCATGGACGACTCCCGAATGAGCGAGCACCGCAAGGCGCAGTACTTCGCCGGGCTGCTCACCGAGGCCGGACCGGCCAAGGAGGTTCGGCTGTTCGGGCTGGCGGACTGGCTGCTCACGCGGTTTCGAAGCGCGAACGTCGCCGCGCGCAGCCCGATGTGGGAAGCCCGTTCATCCGTGCTGAAGCGCCAGGGCCTCACGTTCTCGCTCACGGCCGGCAGCGCCGCCGTGACGTTGGTCGTGCTCGGCGCTTCCGGGCAGAGCCCGGCGACGGTGGCGCGCTGCATCGTCGCGGCCTGGGTGGTGATGGCTCTGACCAACCTCGGCCAGGAGGCCTTCGACATCGACTACGGTGTGGCGGCCGTGCGCGCCCTCGACCGGATGGCCTCCCGGCACGCTCCGTCGACCCGTGACTCCCGACCCCTGGTGTCGACCGGCCGTCCCCCGCACGTGCGCTTCGAGAACGTCACCTTCACCTACCGAGGCACCGGCCGGCCGGTGCTCGACAACCTCTCGCTCGAGATCCGGCCGGGCGAGACGCTGGCCATCGTCGGCGTCAACGGCGCGGGCAAGACGACGCTGACAAAGCTGTTGGCCGGGCTCCACCACCCCGACTCCGGGCGCGTCCTGGTCGACGGCGTCGACCTGCGCGAGCTCGACCTCCGGGCGTGGCGCGCACGGATGACCGCGCTGTTCCAGGACTTCATCCACTACGGGACGACCGGTGCCGACAACGTCGCGTTGTCGGCACCGGAACACTTCGGCGACACCGCCGGTATCCATGCCGCGATCGAGGCGGCCGGCGCCGACGAGGTCGTCGCCGGGCTTCCCGACGGGATCGCCACGAGGCTGTGGCGCGGCGGCGAGCGCGGTGTCGACCTGTCCGGCGGGCAATGGCAGAAGCTCGCGATCGCGCGTGCGTTGTTCGCCGCGGCGCACGGACGTGAACTGCTCGTGCTCGACGAACCGACCGCCCACCTGGACGTCGAGGCGGAACAGGAGTTCAACAACCGGGTGACCGCCGGCGCTGGCGGGGCGTCGGTCGTGCTGATCTCCCACCGGCTCTCCAACGTCCGGGGGGCCGATCGGATCGTCGTGCTCGAAGGCGGCTCGATCACCGAGTCGGGCACCCACGAACAGCTCATGTCCGCGGACGGCAGCTACGCCGCGCTGTTCCGCCTGCAGGCGTCGCGGTTCGCGAGGGCGGAGGCGTGATGAGCCGGGCGAGGCAGAGCATCGCGGTGCTCCGTCATCTGGCCGCGTTGTCGTGGCGAGTCAGCCGCGCGGGCTCGATCGTGACGGCGGTGGTGTTCCTCGCCGTGGCGTTCGGCAGCGTGGGCGTGGCCCAGAGCCAGCGGTGGCTGATCGACGGGCTGGTGAGCCATGCTCTCGACCCCGGCCTGACCTGGCTGGTCATTCCCGTGGTCGTCGTCGCGTTCGCGCAGGTCGCCTCGACCATCGCGACCCGCGTCGCCGCACACCTGCGGGTGAACCTCGTGCACAAGGTCGAGGCCGAGCTGTCCGAGGAGGTCTACCGCTACGTGGCGCGCGTCCCCTCGATCGAGCACCTGGAGCGTTCCGCGTACCTGGACCGCGTCTACCTCGCCGCCAAGGGCAGCGGGGCGCTCGCCTCGTACGGGTGGTCGATCGCGGAAACCGGTGTCTGCGCGCTGATGCTCGGCCTCAGCGTCTGGCTGCTCGTGCTCGTGCACCCGGCCCTGCTACTGCTCGGGCTCACCACGCTGCCGCTGATGCTGCTCGCGAGTCGCGGGCAGTCCGCGCTGCGCCTGGTCCACGACCAGCACGCCGAGGTGGCGCGCCTCGAGGCGAACCTGCACGGTCTGTGCCTCGACGCGGACGCCGCCAAGGAGCTCCGCATCAGCGGCTCGGGGCCCGAGCTGTCGGCTCGGGCCGACCGGCTGTGGGGCGAGGTCACCGACGCCCAACGCGCGGCGCTGGCGCGTGGCACGCTGCTGGAGGCGGGCGGCTGGCTGTGTTACCTGCTCGGCCTGGCCGGCGGGTTGGCGTTGGTCGTCAACGAGGTGATCGCCGGGCGGATCGGGACGGGTGCGCTGGTGCTCGTCGTCTCCCTGGCCACCCAGCTGCGCACGCAGCTCTGGATGTTGCGCGACAACTACGCCAGAGCCGCGGACGCCGGGCGCGCCGCGGGCCACTACCTCTGGCTGCGCGACTACGCGTCGGGGTTCGACGACATCAGGACGCCCGCGCCCGAACGGCTTGCCGACGGCATCACGCTGGAGAACGTCTCGTTCCGGTACGCCGAGGGTGACGCGCCGGTGCTGCGTTCGCTCGACGCGCACCTGCCCGCGGGTTCGGTCGTCGGCCTGGTGGGCATCAACGGTGCGGGCAAGTCGACGCTGGTGAAGCTGCTGACCGGTCTCTACCAGCCGACCTCGGGGCGGATTCTCGTCGACGGGCAGCCGCTGGCCGCGATCGATCCGCGGTCGTGGGCGGCGGTGTCGTGCGGCGTGTTCCAGGACTTCGCCCGCCTGCAGCTGCCCGTGCGGGAGTCCGTCGGTGTCGGCGACCTGTCGGCCCTCGACGACACGCACGCGATCAGCCGTGCGGTGGAAGCCGCGGGCGCGGCGCGGTTCGTCTCCACGCTGCCCGACGGCCTCCACACCCAGCTCGGCACGATCTTCGGCGGCGTCGACCTGTCCGGCGGGCAGTGGCAGCGACTCGCCCTCGCGCGCGGAATGATGCGCACCGCACCGCTGCTGCTGATCCTCGACGAACCCACGGCGGCAGTCGATCCCCAGGCCGAACACGACCTGTTCGAGAACTTCGCCCGGCACGCGCGGGAAGCCGCCGCGCGGTCCGGTGCGGTCACCGTCCTCGTCTCGCACCGGTTCTCGACCGTGAGCATGGCCGACCACGTGCTCGTGATCGCGGACGGCGGGATCGTCGAGTCGGGCAGCCACCAGGACCTGCTCGAGTCCGGTGGTCGCTACGCGAAGCTCTACGCGACCCAGGCCCAGGCCTACGAAGTACGAGTGGGAAGGAGCGTCCCATCGAAATAGGTGCTGGATTCGACCTCCGAGGTGCCGGGGTGGTCATCACCGGCGGGGGTGGCGGCATCGGGTCGGCGTTGGCGCGCCGGTTCGCCGCCGCGGGAGCGCGGATCGTGCTGGCCGACGTCGACGGTGACGCGGTCGTCGAGGTGGCCGAGCAGACCGGCGCCGTCGCGGTCGTGGTGGACACGGCGAGCGAGGCCGGTGTCGGACGGCTGGTCGCGACGGCGACCGACGAGCTGGGTGCCATCGACTTGTACTGCGCCAATGCGGGCGTGGCCCCCGAGGGCGGCCCAGAGGCTCCTGCGGCCTCCTGGGCGCGGGCGTGGGAGGTCAACGTGATGGCGCACGTCCGCGCCGCCGAGCTGCTCCTTCCCGCCTGGCTGGCGCGGGGCCGCGGTCGGTTCCTCGCCACGGTGTCCGCGGCGGGGATGCTGACCACGCTCGGTTCCGCCCCTTACGCCGTCACCAAGCACGGCGCGCTCGCCTTCGCCGAGTGGCTGTCCGTCACCTACCGGCACCGTGGCATCACCGTGCAGGCGCTGTGCCCGCAGGGCGTGCGTACCGGCATGCTCGCCGGGGCCGGGCCGAGCATGCGTTCCCTCGTGGAGCCGACCGCCATCGATCCGGAGGAGGTCGCCGACACCGTCGTCACAGCCCTCGCCGACGACCGGTTCCTCATCCTGCCCCATCCGGAGGTAGCTGGTTACTACCGTGCCAAGGCCGCGGACACCGATCGGTGGATCATCGGGATGAACGCCCTGCAACGCAAGATCGAGGGCACCTGACGGGCCTCGTGCGGACCAATTCTCCGCGGTGGGCCGGTCCTCCTGTCGTTCGTGGTCGAGCGGATCGTCGATCGACCGTCCCGTGCGGTGCAGGGTCGGTCGTGCGGCAGCGAGGTCGTCGTCAATGCTCGAGGTCTGCGATCCTTCGGTCGATCTGACGCTCGTGCTGGTCGGCGTGGAGCTGCCGCGTCATGTGCGCGAGGCCGGCCATCGGCGACGCCGCCACGTGCGCGGAGTTGCTCGTGATGTTCGAGAACGAGCCGAAGTTGGTCAACGACCGACTGCGCCGTTGCCGGAACGCGCTGGTATAGCAGCCGGGGTGGTGTGGTCATGGTCGACACCCTGCCGGTTCCACATCTGCCAGCCCGTGTAGCGCGGGTTCTGCAGGATCACCGTGAGCGTCTCGACCGTCCGGCGACGCCTGGTGCGGTGGGTGTTGCGCTCGGCGTCGTGCGCGGCCGGGCACGGGACGCCGCGCTCGTTGAGATCCGGGACCAGAGCAGATCCGGACCTCGGCGGGCGTACGGACGCCGAGCTTCACAGCCCGATTACCGGGTCGACGTGTCCAGACACCGCACCAGCTACGCACGCACCTCCGTCATGATCAGCGCGACATCCGGAAGAGCACGAGGCACCTCATCCCCGTACCAGGCGTACTCGATTGCCGAAAGGTATCCACGGGTCGCCCAGAGAAGGATCTCCCCGGACGGCACACCCGAATCGTCTACCACCGTCGCATCCACCGGGATCACTCCACTGACACCCTGCGCCGGGAGAGCTCCTTCCGGAACCACGAGGTCGACGCTGACCGAATCTGCCGCCCACCGCGCAACCACCTGCACGAAGTCGACTTGAGCCCGCAATTCGACTACACCGGGGAAGTCGTTGGCGAGGATCAGTTCGACTACCGCCCTCTCGCTCGGGGTCAGGGAACGAGGAGTGGTCGCAACGGACACGTACGCCTCCAGTCGGTCATGTGTTCGGCGGCTGCCGGAGGGGGTCGTGGTCGGTGAACGCCTGCATCGGCGTGCGCGGCGGGCTGGAACGTGGTGGCGATGGTGTCGACGAGCCGCCTGGCCGCGCACCGATCGAGTCCAGTTGCACCATACCGACACCCGCCAAGACCTTGATCAACGGCCGCGAACGGGTATGACCACGTTCTACGCCACCGACGTGCCGGACTGGGGCACGGCGTGCGCGCACTGCATGGCGCTGAGCGAGCAGGTGGTGGTGTTGCCTGGACACCGGGCACCACGCGCCGGGCACCACCTCCTCCGACTCCCCCACGCCCGGTCGGCGACTGCGCACCGAGCCGAGACTGTCGGTGGGAGCTGATTAACTGGCCGGATGTTCGAAACTCCCGACGAGCTCCGCAGCCTCCAAGTCCTGCTCGACACGTCTTTGGCCGACTCCAGCAACCACCTCAAGTCGATCATCCGGCCAGGTGAAAGCACCTTGGACGCCGAGCAGGTCGTCCGAGTCTGCCAAGGCATGTGCACCCTGGCCATCGCCACGGTCACCCGGAGCGGTGAGCCGCGCATCAGCGGCGCCGACGGGCACCTCCTGCACGGCCGTTGGATCTTCGGCACCCACCGCCAGGCCGCCAAAGCCCGTCATCTCGCGGCGCGGCCCGGCATCAGCGCGACCTTCATGCGCGGCGAGCAGCTCGGCATCTTCACGCACGGGCACGCCGTTCCGCTGAACCCCGAAGGGGCGAGCAGCGACCCGACGTGGCCGGCGATCCGCGACTACCTCGTCAACCACTACGACGGCGACGGCGACGACCCGTTCTGGGACGAGAACGTCTGGTATCGCATCGACCCCAGCTGGATGGTCGCCTACAGCACCGACCCCGTCGGGCTGCTCGACCAACAACCGCCGGCCTAGGAACCGCCGCCACGAAGTGTCGCTGTTGCGCTCGGGTGCGGGCGGTATGTGTAGGCGCGCTTGAGCACGCGGCGCACGGTCGAGGCGGCGCCCCGGTGGCCGAGCTTGAGCAGCGCGCCCCGGATCCTGCGGAAGCCCCAGCCGGTGTTCTCCGGGCCATCCGCCCGATCAACGCCAGCACGGCATCGTCAACCGGCGGTCGCCCGATCCGGTACGGTGCTGCTCATTGCACCTGCCCCTTTTGGTAGTCATCGAACGTGGGCGGATTGGCCCACGACCCGTAGCCCGGCGCCTTCGCGCCGGATGGGTGGGCGCCGATCGCCCGCCACAACAACCCTTCGGTGTAGGCATCCGGGGAGACGACAAACAAGGGTTTGCGTCCATCTCTGGCGTGCGCGCCGTTTTCCCCGGCCTGGTGCTGCCCGGGCACATCCAGCCAGGGCCGACCTTCCTCGGGCCGGCTGTCATCCGGGACGGCGGGCTTCGCACCGCTCCGGCCGGGCGCCGTCCAGGCTGCCACGTCCACACGTCCGGTCAGTTCCGGGCCGTACCAGACGCCGACGTACCAGAGCTTGATGATGCTTTGCACCACTGGATCGGGAGGGACGGCGGAGGGATCGGAAGAGATCGCGTTCCGGATCGCGTCCCACCCTTCTTGATTGACGACCGTTTCGTAGTACACCTCCGCCTGGCCTGTCCCCCACAGGTCGAACTCGCTGAACCCGGTCACCGCGGCGGAGAACTTCACGAATTCGCGCAGCTTGTCTTCCGTGGCCGTTCCTTGCGTCACGGTGCTTCCTCCTCGACGGTATGGAGTTCGAACGTCGGGCCGGCGTTCGCCCCCGGATGGCCGGTGAGCGGGTTGCGGATGAGGCGGTTCATGCTGTCGCGGATGCGGAACATCTCCCACACCGCCTTGAGCAGCAGGTCGGGCTGACCGTTGTAGGCAAGATTGACATTGGCAAGGAAGGTGGCGTAGGACTCGTTGAACTCCTTGGCCGCCGCCAGGATTTCCGGGTCCCCCTCGAGGTCCTTCAATTTGAGGTCCGGCTTCACCGGGTAGACGGCCGTCCAGTCGACGTTCAGTGTCGGGCCGGAAGGCTTGTTCGGCTTGTCGCCCTTCTGGTAGTACTGCCCCTTCTCCAGTTGCTGGAACCTGTAGTAGTGGGCGATTTCGTCCTCGCTGTCGTAGATGCCGCCGTGCAGCCCTTCGCCCTGCTCCGCGACGAGGGTGAGCGCCGCGACCGCGGTGTCCCGCCCCGTCACCTTGATCACGTCGCCGCCACCCGAGTAGAAGTACTCGGGGGTCACCTGGCGGGCGGGATTGCCGGTGAAGATCGTCTTCCCCACCTTGCGGGCCTGGTCCTCCAGGTGGTTGATTCCCCGGATGATCTCTTCGTAGAACTCGCCGATGCTCGAGAAGCGCTGGGTGGGGTCTCCGGGGACGAGGCCGAGGACGGTGCCGGACTCCTCGAGTTCCGCCAGTTCGTCCGATGACGGCGCCGAGCCGTTGGACGTCAGCCCGAGGGCCGCCCAGTCCACCGGTACGAACCTGTCTTCCTCGCTAGCCGCCTGCGCGGGCTTCTCGATCCTCAGGAACGTGGCGAGAGCCTCGGGAGAGAACGGTCGGAGATGCACCTCGAAGTCATCCGGACCAGACGGCAGGCGCGTCGGGTAGTTCGGCACGAAGCCGCGCTTGGTGAGGTCCGGCGTCCCGCCCACGGCGTTCATGACGTTCGCGACCAGGGTGAGGTGCAGCATCTCCTCGACGGCCACGACCCTTATGACGTGCCATGCATCCGAGTTCTTCCCGGGGTGCAGCGAGTAGAGGGCTGTCAGGTAGGGCGGGAGCGTCGCATGCTCCAGCTGGAGCCCCTTGTAGAGGTACTCGTGCAGCTTTTCGATGGTCTGGATCTGGGAGCCCTCGGACGGCTCCGATTCCGAAACGGACACTACTTCTGAAACGGACATGTTCTCCCGATCGTGGGCGGCGGCGGTGGCCGGTGTCGCGTTCGACCCCGCCGATCTGTCGGCCGTCTAGCTGTGCACGGTGACCGGCGCTTTCGCGGCACGCAGGTACCTGACGATGTGGGTCGAACTGCGGAAGGCGAGCGCCGCCATGGTCAGGCTGATGTTGGAAGTCGCGATGGAGGGCAAGCTGCCCGGCCCGACGAGGTAGAGGTTGTCGTGGTCCCACGAGTGCTGGGTGTGGTCGACCACCGAGTTCGCCGGGTCGGTTCCCATGATGTGGGTGCCCGCCAGGTGGTTGCCGCCCACGATGTTGTACCACTGGCCGTCGTGCTCGACGGCGCTGTAGCTCTTCTCGTCGTACTTGGTCCTGTCCTCGGCGCCGAGCCTCTCGAAGATGTCGGCCGCGAGCTTGCGGGCGAACGCGGCGCCACGCATGGTGTAGGGCGGGATCTTGAGTGACACGACAGGTTTCAAGTTCCCGATGGCATCCTTGTACCGGTCGTCCACGGTGACCGTGTTGCTCTTGTCGGGCAGCAGGTCGATCATGAAGGCCAGCAGGAGCTGTCGGGAGATCTGGTTCCCGAGTGTCCTGCGCAGCTCCGACCCGCGCAGGCCCCGCTTGTCGACGAGTTCGACCAGGTCTGTGTAGGGCGAGCCGGTTGCCCATCCCCAGCCGTCGTTGTGGATGTCCACGCCGAAGCCGGCCTGGGTCCTGCGGAATCGCCCGCCGCGCAGGTCGGTGATCCCGCTCGTGCAGGTTGTGCCTCGCATCGTGCCGGCCGGCTTGGGCAGCAGGCCCCACGACAGCAGGTAGGCGTGGTCCATCAGGTTGCGGCCGATCAGCTTGCTGCGGCTCATGCGCTGCATGTCGGAGGCCAGCATGAGCCGGGCGTTCTCGATGGCGTGCGCGCAGAGAATGTAGACGGTGCCCTTCACCGTGTACGTCTCGTAGCTGTCGGAGTAGAGCGACTGGTACTTCTTGATGGTGATCCCGGCTACTCGGCGGTTCTGCTCGTTGATCTCCACCTTGGACGCGACGGCTTGCGTCACGATCTTCACGTTGCCCTTGCGGAGCGCCTTGGTCAGCGTCTTTCCCGCGTGATACTTGGCCTGTACGGGGCAGAGCGGGACGCAGTTGGTGTTGCCCTGGCAGCGCTCGCCTTCTTCGGCCTGGCTCGTGCTCACCGCGCCGACCGGGACGAAGCCCTTGCCGCCGTCGTACGCGGCGTTCGGCACGCCGTTGCGGGCCTGCGGAAAGCTCCGCACCCGGAGGGTGTAATCGTCGTCCGCCAGGTTGACCCGCATGCCGTCCACGCCTCGGGCGACCGTCTGGTCGAGGTAGGACGGCGGCATGCGGTGCATCGGGAACACGTATCCCTCAGGGAAGTGCATTCCGAGGTATGCCTGGTCCTCGACTTCGGCGGCTACGCCCAGTTCGGCCTCGGCCTGCCGGTAGTAGGGCTCCAGGTCGTCGTAGCCGAGCGGCCAGTTCAGGCCCTGGCCGTACTTGGTTTGCAGGTCGAAGTCCTCGGGAAGCATGCGCAGCGCTTTCCCCTCCCAGTGCATGGAGGTGCCGCCGAGAACCCGGGTGAAGGTGGTGTCCGTGCAGTACCTGTCCTCTTGTACGAGGTAGAAGTCGTCTCGGGGCGTGTCCGGACGCACCGGCATGGTGTCGGTGCTCCTGGGCATCCGGGCATTCGGGTTGAACGGGTACGGAGACTGGTTGTCCTTGACGACCGCGCCGTAGAACCGCGACAGGTACGACTCGTACTCGGCGAGGTCCAGGTCCTTGCCAGGGCCGGCTTCGAGGATCAGCACGCTGTAGCCCGCTTGGCTCAGCCGCTCGGCGACGATGGAACCTGCCATGCCGGCACCGACGACAACGGCGTCCCAATGGCCTTGCGCGGCCTCTGCGGCGCTGGTCTGCGTCGCGGCACCGGCCGGGAAAATGATTTGGTCTGCATCATCGAAAGATGTCATTGATACCCCTTTCCACGTCTGGGGTGACCTCACCCGATTACGGGAATAATTCCGGTGACAGATCCCACCAGTCGTCAGAACGGATGGTGATCGAATGACTATCCGAGGCCCGCCACTGCCACTGGCAAATAGAGGACCTGCTCAGAATCCGAGTTCAAGCCGAAGAACCGAGTCGAGCAGGCATCGCGTCACCCACCGACGAACTGCTAAGGGATTCCAGTGATCCCCAGCGGGTCCCACCGCCAACCGCAGCCACTCGCCGCGTTGTCGGCCGGTCCGCCTACGCCGCATACGAGAATCACCCTCCGCTTTGCCATTGACCACCTCCGACGCCGCTCGCCGATCCACCGGGATCACGGCAAGGGGCCTCGGCACGAGGCTTGCATATGGCGCTGTCTCCCGCACCGGGTCTTGTCGGTGAATCCACCGTTCGGGTGTAGTAAAAGAGCCTTTTCAGCGTTGCCTCTCCAGGTCGAGGACGTAGCGCGATTGCGTGGCCGGACAGCAACGCGCTGAACTGGGAGTTTGCGGGGTGAGCGGCCTCCGCGGAGGCGACGGCGGCGGGTGAGCCCGCATCGGTGATCATGGAGTTGCGACGCTTCACGACTCCGAGGAAGACCCCACTCTCCGGTGCACGTGCAGATCCACATCCACGGCGAGGTCACCGCCGTCGACCCGGTCGAGTCCAATCAGGTCGACCTCGCCTCACCGCCGAGTCGGGCGCGCACCAGCAACGCCGCGGCCCGGCTCTATTCGCGCCGGTGCTGTTCGAACCGGGAACCACTCCCGTTCGAATCGAGGAACGACGACGCTGAGCACACCGTGGCAGCAGTCCGGGAGCGCGTCGACCGCCAATGGTGTCCCCGGTCGGAAGCATCGAGCGGCCACACCATCATCGCGCGGTGGCGCGAAGGAGTTCTGCGAGCTGCTCCTGTGCTGCGTTCAACGGTCGCCTGGGCAGGAAGAGCGTGCGGTCGACCGAGGTCGAGGGGCCGTAAAGGGGGATGGTGCGGATTCCGGGGAGGGTTCGGTGGGTGATCGCAGAGGAGACTGCCATGCCGATGCCGGTTCCGGCGGCGACATGGGTGCCGATCGTGTCGATGTCCTGTGCGGTGCGGACGATCCGCAGGGTGGCGCCGGACCGTTGGAATGCCGCGATGAGGCGGTCGCAGAGGCCGCTGTTGACCTGGTGGGGCCAGGTGAGGACGCCGAGGCCGGAGAGGTCGTCGGTTCGTAGTGAGCGTCGCGCGGCGAGGGGGTGTCTGTCGGCGATCAGGGCGACGAATCGTTCTCTGGAGAGTCTGGTGGCCGTGACGCCGGTAGAGGCGACGGGACCCCATCCGATGCCGATGTCGAGTGTTCCGCGTTCGAGGGCGTCGAGTTGGGCGGCGGTGTCCATGCGACGTGGTACGGGCGTCACGTTGGGCAACTGCGCGCGTAGTTCCGGTAGGCAGCGCAGTAGTAGGTCGTGCCCGATGTCTTCGGCGTAGGCGACGGAGAGGACTTCGGTCGCCTCTCGCGCGAATGTCGTGCCCACCTCGTAGGCGCGGCGTACTTGCAGCAGCGCGGCACGTGCCTCGGGGAGGAGGCGTTCGCCCAGTGGGGTCAGTCGCACCTGTCGGCTGGTGCGGTCGAACAACCCGCCGCCGATCTGCGCCTCCAACTTGCGGACGGCCTCGCTGACCGTGGCCTGCCCCAGGAAGATGCGCTCGGCGGCACGACCGAAGTGGAGTTCCTCGGCGACCGCGACGAAGCACTCGAGCCGACGGAGATCGAGTTCCACGCTCCGAGGGTAGTCGATGCACCCGCAGTCATCGATCGGCCACACCGATCGCTGTGGTCTTCAAAGACGCGTTGCTCGCCGGCTCCGCACCAGGCTGACTGGGGATGCGCCACCAGACGCGGTCGCGCATGGCATCGACCCACTCGAGGAACTCATGACAACCGTCTCAGTCGTCGTTCACTCGCGGCAGGGCCGCGGACAGGCACTCGCGGAGCACATCGCCGCCGGGGCGGAGGACGTCGACGGAACCGACGTCCACCTCCTGCAACTCCTCCCGGAACAGGTCACCGACGGCCGCTGGGCGGATGCCCGCATCAAGGCGCGCCTGGCCGAGTCCGACGCGATCATCTTCGGCTCGACCACGTACATGGGCAGCTTGTCCTGGGTGTTCAAGGCGTTCATGGAGTCCGCCTTCGACGAGTGGTTCGTGCAGGGCTGGAAGGACAAGTTCGCCGGCGGCTTCACCAACTCCGCCTCCCAGAGCGGCGACAAGCTGATGTCGTTGCAGCAACTGGCCGTCTTCGCCGCCCAGATGAACATGTTCTGGATCCCCGTCGGCGACCCGCCCGGGAACAACTGGAGCGGCGGGAGCCGCGACGACGTCAACAGGCTTGGTTCCTGGCTCGGCGTGATGAGCCAGAGCAACGTCGACCAAGGCGCCGAACTGGCCGGAAGCCACGGCGACATGGTCACCGCGCGGCGCTACGGCGCCCGGGTGGCCCGGGTGACGGCCCGTTGGGTGCACGGCAGGGCCTATCAGACCGAACGCATCACCGAGACCGAACTACGCGAACTCAACAACCGCGTGACGACCGAGGCAGCCACCACGCACTGACGACGTGTCCGGAATCCGTCCCACGATCGGCGATTCAGCGTCTTCGACAGGTGCGGGCGGGGGGCGGAAGGCTCCGGTGTCAGCCGGTGAGGCCGGCGTCGTGGGCGAGCAGGGCGACCTGGGTGCGGTTGTTGAGATCGAGTTTGGTGAGTATGCGGGAGATGTGGGCTTTCACGGTGGCCACGCTCATGAAAAGCTCGCCCGCGATCTCGGCGTTGGACTTGCCCCGCCCGACGGCGACGGCGACCTCGCGTTCGCGTTCGCTGAGCCGATCCAGCGCGGTGGTGGCGTGCCGTTGCCGGGCGGCGGCGCCGGTGTCGCTGAGGTGGGCGATGAGCTGTCGGGTCACGGTCGGCGACAGGATGGGTTCGCCGGCCGCGACCCGCGATATCGCGCGCAGGATCTCGGCGGGTGGGGTGTGTTTGAGCAGGAAGCCGCTGGCCCCGGCGCGCAGCGCGCGCAGGACGTGCTCGTCGGCGTCGAAGGTGGTCAGGACGATGACCTCGGGTGGGTCGGGTCGGGCACGCAGCTGTTCGGTGGCGGCGAGGCCGTCGAGGATGGGCATGCGGATGTCCATCAGCACCACGTCCGGGGCGCAGGCGTCGACGGCGGCGGCTACTTCGCTCCCGTCGCCGGCCTCGCCCACCACGGTCAGGTCGGGTGAGCCGCCGATGACCATCGCCAGGCCGGCCCGCACGAGCGGGTCGTCGTCGACCACGAGGACCCGCACCGCTGCGTTCACGTCGGGCTCCTTCTCTCCGCCCAGCCGGGCCGCGGACCGACCCTGGCCGCGATCAGAGGGTAGGCCACGGTAGCCAGGCCCAGAGCCGGAACTCACCGGCCGGGGTGGGTCCGTGCTCAAGGCGTCCGCCGGCGAGGGCGGCCCGTTCGGTGAGCCCGATGAGGCCGATGCCGGCGCCGGGAATCGCGGTAGCACCGCCGGTGCCCATCGGGCACGGGTTGCGGATCTCGACGGTCACGCCGTCGCGCGGGGTTGCCCGGACGGTGACGGCCACCTCGCCGCCGGGGGCGTGCTTGCGGGCGTTGGTCAGCCCTTCCTGCACGATCCGGCACGCGCTGCGCCCCACACCAGCCGGTACGGCGGAACGCGCGTCGGTCTGCCAGTCCAGCCGTACCCGCATCCCGGCGCGCCGCGACTGGTCGACGAGGTCAGGGAGGTCGGCCAGCGTGGGCTGCGGTCGTTCCGGCGTCTCGTCGGACCGGTCGACACCGGTGCGGAGGACGCCGATCACCTCCCGGAGGTCCTCCAGCGCCTGGTAGGCGCTGTCGCGGACCACCCCGGCGGCACGGGCGACCTCCTCGGGCGCGGCGTCGGGGCGTAGCTCCAGCGCCCCGGCGTGCAGGCTCAGCAGGGTCAGGCGGTGGGCGAGCACGTCGTGCATCTCCCGGGCGATCCGGTTGCGTTCGCCCTGGCGGGCTTCGGCGACGCGCAGTTCCTGTTCGGCCTCGACCCGCCCGGCCCGCTCCCGCAGCGACTGGCGTCGGGCCCGGACGAACATGCCCCAGGCAAGCACCGCGACGCCGACGACGACGCCCAGCACGATCTCCGACGGGGACCCGACTGGGACGTCGGGCCGAACCAGCAGCGTCAGGAACGGTACGAGCGCGCACCCAGCCGCGATCGGGGCGACCACCGCGAAGCGCCGGTGCACCGCGACGGTGAACAGCGCGATGAGCGACGCGCCCCCGGCGGACGTCGCGTAGACGCTGACCAGACCCGCGGCCACGGCGAGGCCGACCGGCCGGCGCCGGCGCAGCCACACCCCCAGACTGCACAGGCCGCCGAGGACGAGGTCGACGGTGAGCAGACCCGGCGCGACGTGCTGCGCGCGGCTGTCGACCAGGGTCAGCACCACCACGCCAAGGGCCAGCACGAAACACGCGGCGTCGACCACCCGGCCGCGGGCCGTGCGCTCGGCCGGGCGTGCCGGATCGTGGTCGGCATCGCTGATCACGCCCGCCGGCAGCGGGCTCCGATCCCGCGGGTCCGCCGGGGCCGTCATGATCAAAGCGTACGGCCGGGTCGGGCCCCACGGCATCCGACCAAAGTCGAACCCGGGGTGTAGACCTTCGGCCCGCCGCCATCGACCTCGGCCCGTAGCGGCGCGTGCGGACGCATCGGCAACCTTGTTCCACCTGACCGGAACAGACGGCCCGACACCCGAACGAACATCCCGAACCTGCTCGACAACCCGCCATCCGACTGAGACGAAGGAGCAAGAGATGAGATCACCGCAGGACACCGCCACCACGCCGGCCCGCAGTTGGTTCGTTCGAGGCCGGCTCCTCGGCGCCGCGGCGATCGCGTTCGTGGTGTCGGTGGTGGTGGAGAACGCGGTGCTCGCGGTAACGGGCGCGCCGACCTTCGACGCTCCGATCGAGGACGTGCTGGCCTACTACGCGGCCAACCGCGACTCGGTCGCGATCGCGTCCGGTCTGGTGGCCCTGTACCTGCCGCTGCTGCTCGTGTTCGTGACTGGCCTGCACGGCCTCGTGGAGCGGCGCGGCGGAGAGGGCGCCGACTGGTTGCGCCTCGCCGTGGCCGCCGGCGCGACGCTGTCGGCCGTCTTCGTGCTCGTCAACGTCCTGCAGATCGGGCTCGCGCTGTCCGCCGGCGGGCTCGCCGAGCCGACGCCCGCGTTCGAGCTCGTCTGGCAGGTTCACGCGGCGGCGTTCGCGCTGGCGCTGCCAACGCTCGGCGCCACCTTCATCGGCGCGGCCCTCGCCGCGCACGCGAGCGGGCTGACCCCGGCTTGGCAGCGCCTGCTGGGCCTGGTGGGCGGGAGCCTGCTGCTCGCCGCGGGGCTCGGCAACCTCGCGATCGCCGACGGCTCGCCGCTGCTCTTCGTCGGGCTCCTGGGGTTCGCCGCCTGGCTCGTCTGGCTGCTCGCGACCGGCGTGCGCCTCGTCCGGTCGTGACCGAGATGCGGTGGTGCCGTCACTTTCGTGGCGCAGTGGCAGCTGGACCGGCGCCGCGGGGGCAGGAACCGCCGCCGGTACCGAAGGAGCCCACATCGCCCACACATCCCATCCCTCGACCTGACCAAGCGCTACCAGGCTTAGAGGTCCTAACAGAATCGCTGGACGTGCCTGTAGCAAATGATGCAGGTGGCGAGGCCGAGGAAGGCTTCGTGGATGTCGGCGCGGCGTTCCCAC
>NZ_JBVJVK010000056.1:0-51090 GCF_055603705.1 Actinosynnema sp. NPDC037264
CCAGGATCGCCCACTCCGCATCCGTCAGATCACCACGCGCCACAACGCAATTTGATCAAACCCTACGATCAACATTCCGGCGGACACGCCCTAGGAGGCGCGAACACCTGCACGTTGTCCACGACACGCACTTGCCGAACAACGTGCAGCACCTTCTCGTCGCGGTCGACGTCGTCCATCGAGAGCCCGAAGACCTCGCCCTGACGCAGGCCGCAACCAGCCGCGAGCGGAACGACGATCTTGTACTTGGCCGTCAACGCGAGCCGGACAGCCGCCAGCTTGCCCGCCGACCAGGGCACGATCTTGCGCTTGTCCGGCTGCGGTCGAGTCACGCTCTTGGCCTTGCACGGGTTCTCGGCGATCATCTTGTCGTCAATCGCGGCGTTGAAGATTGCCGAGACATGCACGAACACGACAGCCCGCGTTCCACCGGCCAACTTCTTCTGCTGCAACGCGCGCAGCCAGCTACGGATGTGAGTCGGCAAAATCGAGCCGATCTCCTTACCGCCCAGATACGGATAGACCAACTTCTTCAACCGCCGCTCGACCGCGTTGCGCGTACTGCCGTCGAAAGCTTGATCTTTCAGCCACGAATCCGCGTACACCTGAAACGACACCTTGCCCGCTTCCGGGTCGAGGTACGTACCGGTGCGCTTCTGGTTCTCGACTTCGAGCAGGAACGCATCAGCAGCACTCCGCTGCCTGTCCGGAAAGCTCTTGCTGCGTTCCTGCCCGGACGGGTCGATGTAGCGGACCTTGTACCGCATCCCCACCCCGTACAGCTCGGTCTTCTCGCGAGTGGGCTTGCCCTTGGCATCCAGCTCAGGCTTGCCCGACTCGTCCACCTTCGGCCGCCACCAGCGGTCTTGGATGTGCCCCACGGCAGTCTTCTCCTGTCGATCGAATTGCCGAAAGATCAGGCGGCGTTCTCGTCCACCTGGTCAGCCCAGGCCCGCACCCGAGCCGGGACATAACGGAGGTACTTCCCCACCTTCTTCACGGGCGGTCCGACGCGCTGCCACTTCCACTGGTAGAGCGTCTTGACCGGAACACCCAAGAACGCCGATACCTCGTCCACACCCCACAGAGGTTCGATCTCAGTCATGACTTCCCCCCACGGTTGTCAAGCTGCTAGCGAAGTTGCCGAAACTTCCGCCGGTTCACCGGCCGCGAGCATCGCCCGGTCGTATTCCGCTTTCCATCGCGTTCGTTCCGCGATGGCGTGCATGAGTTGGTGCGCGCGTGGTGGCACGTTCGGGTCACCGGGCCGGACCTTGTGCCAGACGAGCTGAGAGGTGTCGGGTTCCGGCTTCTCGATGCCCACGGCCTTGAGCGCCTCCATGACGAAGCGCTTTCGATCGGCCCGGTGGTCGGCGAGCGTCTTGCCCGACCACTTGCGCGACACCAGCACCCGCCGACCAGGCAGGCCGAGAGTGGTCCGCCGATGCGCCCGCCCCTTGCAGTGCCCAGGGGTAGTTCGGGAGCCCACGCCACGCGGTTGGATGCCGTAGAGCAGCCACACGGCGCACCGGTCAGAGCACGGCGTCACGGCCAGCTCGTCCGCCAGGCGGTCAGCGTGCCGCCGCTGTCGGTCGGTGCTCTGCTCAACCACTTCACCGATGGACTTGGTGAGGTACTTGGTCAGGTAGCCGATGTGCCGCCCGGCTTCCTCCGAGCCGCCGAGGATGCCCTTCGAGTGAACCTGACGGCCGAAGGTCACCACGTGCGCCGGCTCGTCCACGGCCTCGACCGCGTCCGCCCAGACCATCAACGGCCGCCGGGTGTCGGGGTCGACGAACGCTTCCGCCCGTGCGTCCCAGACCGGCAGGTGGTCACCGCCGTAGACCCGTTCGTCGTGGTTGGGCCACCAGACCTGGTGGTAGGTGGCCGCCGTGACGAGCCGGATGGTCTCGTGCGGGATCGAACCGCGGATTGCCGCATGGAGGTGGGGCGCAGCTCGACGCTGTGGTTCGACCGTGGCGAAGTACTGCACGTCCCAGCCGACGACCCGACGCAGGTTCTGCCACCACCGGTCGACCAGTGAGGCGAAGTGCACCGCGTCCCGAGCCGCCCGCCGGTAGTCGTAGGTGTCCGGGTCGACCGGTGTGCCGTCGTCGCGCACCCGCCCGTAGGTGTCGAGGGTGAGCGTGACGAACATCGAGGGCCGGAATCCTCCCGCGTACTCCCGGCCCACGGTCCGCTTCTCCACCCGCCGCCGAGGCAAGTTCGGCGCATCCTGCCGCCGCCTGGTCGACCGCTTCACCGGCCGCTTCGGTGGTGCGTCGGGCGAGGGGAAGCGACCCCGGACACCGAGCTGCCGAAGTTCCGCGTCGACCGAGTGAATCTCCTCCCGCAGCTCGTCAGCGTCACCCGCAGCCCCGGCGTCGACCGCCTCCCGATACGCCTTGACCAGATCCGCCCGGAACGTCAGCAGCTCCTTCTGATCCTCAGTCGGCGCGGTCGGGGTGAAGTCGGGTTCCTCAGCCATGTGCCAGCCCTCACGACACTGGACCATCCGCAACGCCTTGGCCTTCTTGGCGCACGGCGCACAGACGCTTTCGACCGTCGACCCGCAGGGCACTGCCACGTAGCGGACTTCGAAGGTGGCCCGGTCCTCCACTTCCATCGTGAAGGGCCGGACGCAGACGCCGTACTTCTCGGCGGCAGCCTTGGCCACGTCCAGGGCGATGGGCTGACGCATTCGCTCCGCGCGAGTCTCGCCGCTCATGCCGCCGTCCTCCCTTCGGTGCCGCCCGGTTGGTTGGGGAAGTCGTGCACAGTCGCGTTAGCCAGGTAGACGCCAAGCTCGACAAGATCGGCGTCGGTGACGTGGAAGGCCCGAGCCCGTTCCGGTTCCCGCTGCCCGTCGTGCTTGACCCACGCGACGCCGGGCGTGTTCTCGCTGATCTCATGGGCCGCCGCGCCGCGCTGCCGGACGCCATCACCGAGGACCATGTCCACCTGTTGCGGCTCATCCAGGCGCAGCGCCACGCGGGTGCTGAACAAGTGCCGGAACCCGACAACCTCCTTACGCGGGTCCTGCACGAGGCCCACGACGGCGTAGCCGGGTGCGCGACCCTGTGAGGTGATCGTCTGGATAGCCCGCACGGCTCGTTCGCGGAGCTGCTTGTCCGGCTGGTAGGCGATCAGGTCCGCCAGCTCGTCCACCACCAGGACCGTGAACGGCTCCCCCGTCGACCGCGCCCACAGCCGCCGGACACCCCGGTATCGCGTCGCCCGCTCCTTGACCTCTGCGGCGATTTCCTCAAGCAGGGCAACGGCTTCCGGTCCGTTGTCGTACACAACCCGATCGAAGGCGTCGGGACATTGACCGAGTTCCATCCCGCCCTTCGGGTCGATCCCCACGAGCCGCACCAACCCCGTCCGGATGGCCGGAGCGAGCTGCCAGACCAGCGACCAGAGCACCGAGCCCTTGCCCGCACCCGGCACGCCGACCACGAGCACCTGAGACCCGAGCAACCGCAGTCGCCACGGCTTGCCCGTCTCCGTCCTGCCCACCACCACGCGCTTGAGATCCACCTCGGCATCCGTCAGCGTGGGCACGGTCAGGGGGCGCAGCAGCGGGTCACGGTGGACGAAGTCCAGCTCGATCACCCGAGGCCGCAGCACCCGGACTCGGCACGAGCGAGCGCCGAACGAGTGCGCCAAGCCGTCCCGCCGCAGCTCCCATACCTCCGGCGACTGGGCAGGCACCATCCGCACCCGGACCCGATCCCGCCAGCCGTCCGACCGGACCCGCCGCAGTTTCGGCTGGAACTCACGCCCCCGGTCCCGCTTGGCCAGGTCGGCAAGGCGCATCACCGACCGCCACCGGGGCACGTACACGGTGGCGCGTCGCCATTCGGTCAGCAGCCGGTACCAGCCGTGCCTCAGGAACGACCCGCGATCCAATCCGGCCCAGATGGTCAGGGCCGCGACCAGCGACAACAACGCCAGCACCAGCGGCGAGAGCCCGAACCGCCACCAGCACCAAGCCGCCGACACCGGCACCAACGTGACCACCGGATACCGGACGACAACGAGCACCAGGCGCACGACGCCGACCAGGCCCAGCCACACTGCGACCACCAGCAGGGCCAGCCACTTCGCCTTACCGGGCATCAGCGCCCACCACGGCACCCGAGGCCGCACACCCTCGAACGGAGCCGGGTCCACCCACTTGCCGCCCATCACGCACGCCCCACCGGGGCGAAGATCAGCGGCAGCCACCCCAGACACGAGCAGCAGACGAGCTGGTTGGGCGCGTAGATCCCGAACCGATTGCACGCCCCGCAGGGGCGACCGTTGGACAGCTTCCACACAGACGGGGCATCGCGCCGACTTGACGCGTGACCCCCACGTACCGATAGCCTTGACATGACCGGAACCCCTTGTGTGTCAACAAAAGCGCGCGAGAATGACCGGTCGTTGTGTCGTCGGTGAACTGCTCCAGGCCCGCCAAGACTTGAGGTCCGTTCACCGACGACCACGACCGACAGGTCAGTGATCGTCTTCAGTTGTCACCCGCCAGTGCGGGCGGACACCGCCGCATCCGATGCCCGCCCACACCACCGGTCAGCTAGTAGTCGAGCGGATCGGGCATCCAGCGCAACCAGGCCGCGAGACCGCCGAGGGTGATCTTGAACCGCGTCTCCTCGCGCTCCTCCCCGCCGTCCTCCCGCCACTCGTGCGCCGTGGCGTGACCGGCCGCGACCAAGTCCAGGCAGGCCAGCCGCACCATCTCCTCAGCCGCGCCCGCCGCCGTCACCAAGTCCTCGACCGTCCACGCTCGCGACGGCACCAGTACCAGCGCATCCGCCACCCGGTACAGCACAGGGAACGAGTAGCCGACCGCCTCACCACGCGCCCGGTCCTCGTCCGACAGGCGCGACCCCATCACCGGAACCAACCGCGAATCACGCCACATGTCCGCATCCCGCAACCACTCGTGCGCCACGACCGGCCCGCCCCAGTAGGCGAGCCCTTCGGACGACAGACGATGCCGGTGTACGGACAGCGCTCCTTGCAACGTCTCCTGGTCGACGGTCACGTGACCCAGCTCCACCAGGTCGTTGCAGATGTGGCGCACCACCGAGTACGGCAGCTCCACGGACCGCGCCAACGAGCGCAACGACCACGCCTCGTTCGGGTAGCCGACAAGCCGGCGCATCACCGCCTCGAACATGAACGACGTGTACCCGGCATCGGACAACTGCTCCAACGGCAGGCCGTCACCCACCACACGGGCCAGACCACCGACCCCGTTCGACCGACGACGGCCCCGCTCCACAGCCTGATCAACGCTCATCCGACTCAACCCCCTCAGCCTTGGCACCCTCGCGCTTGGCCCAATACAGCGCCTCGTGGTGGTGACCTCGATCAACTTCTGCGACCCGCGCGTACACCTCGGCCGACCGCAGGTAGAACTCCCGCCACACCTCAGGCGACGCATCCGGCGCGGGCATCAGGTGCGTCAACGCCTCGTGGGCGTCCTTGAGCAACGTCACCGCGTACGCCGCCACCCACCGGTCAGGCTTGGTCTTCGCCACGACCGCTCACCCCCTCCACCGGCGCGTGAACGCGATGCCCACCGGCCTGCCGATCGCCACCCGCAACGCGCTCGTTGACGTCGGCCTGGTGGTCGAACGTCTCGGCCGCGTGCAACGCCGCCGCCTTGGCCCACCACGGCGTGCTCTCCAACGCCGCGAGCTGCCGCCACAACCACGCCACCCGCCGATAGGTCGGCGCGATCCGAGCCGCAGCCGCCGGATCATCGGCCGCGACGTACCGGTTCGCCTCGTGCGCCTCGGTGTACTTCCGGTACGCCGCCTGCCACTGCACGGTCAGTTGCTGAAGATCGGACACGGCTCACGCGGCCTTGGCCTCGGCGCTGCCACCGTTCGACTTGCCACCGGCCGGAGCCGATCCAGCCGACCTCCCCGCCGCCCGGAAACCGGTCGCCCGGAATAGGAACGACTGGTACTTGAACTCACCGTTGCCCGCGATGCGCGGCTCAGCCGTCAGCCCGTCCAACTCGACCGGCCGCATACCGGGCAACACCTCTCCGGTCGTCGGCACCGGCTGAACATCGGCCAAGAGCGTGATCTCGAAGCTCTTGCGCTTGGCGTTGGGCTCGTGCGGGTCGGTGACCGTGACCTTCCACTGCCGCTTACCGGTCGCCTCGTCCACCCGCTGACGCACCGGCCGACCGGCCGCCCTCTCGTCACGGGTCTGATACTCCGTGTCCGGCATGACCTCCCCGACCATCACCAGGCCCTGAGGGAACGCGTCATCGAACGAGACGGGGAACCGGTACCCCTTGCTGATCGCCATCGGCTTCACTCCTCTGACTGGTGCCGCTGTGTCGCGGCTTGCCCATTCAGATTCGTTGGCCAATGGTCCCGTCCCAGCTCCGCAGCGGTCTCACCTGCCGCGTACCGCCCGCGTGTCGATCTCAGGTTGTCTCGTCTTGGTCTCGTCTAAGTGCTAGCCTCGGCCGAAGGAACCACGTGGGGGGAGACCACATGGCCACAGAGTCCACTCTCTTGAGAGTCCTGCTCCGACAACGCCACATGCAGGGCTACCGCACCTTCTGCAAGGAGTACGACCGCGTCGCCAAGCAACTCGACACCGACCTGATCGGCCGCTACCCCAGCAAGGCCCAGTTCTACCGCTGGCTGTCCGGCGACCTCCTCGGCCTGCCCTACGCCGACCACTGCCGCATCCTCGAAAAGATGTTCCCCAGCTGGACTGCCGAGCAGCTCCTGTCCCCACACGAGGGCGACACCGACAGCCTCATCACCCCGCCCCAACGAACCGCGGCCTCCACCCACCCCGTGCCGCGCCCGGTCCAGATGCCCCAACAGGCCCGCCTGGCCGACGTCACCGCCGTCTACCCCAGCCGAACTGAGTTCCTGCACAACGTCACCCCACGCGACCTCTTCGAGGGCGCGAAGAGCATCGACATCGCGGGCCTGTCCCTCAACGTCCTGTGCCAGCAGTACTCCGACAAGGCCCTACTCGACTCCATCGAAACCGGCACCACCATCAAGGCTCTCTTCCTCGACCCCAACGGCCACAACATCACAGCCCGCGAACAGGAGGAGGGTCTACCCGATGGCCACCTCTCCATGCTCACCCGCCTCAACATCGAAGCCCTGCGCCGAGTCGGTGCCAAGGTCTCACCCGACGCACGCGGACAGCTCAACATCCGTGTCTATGACGAACCACTCCGGTACAACATCCTCATCACCGACCAGGCGACCTGCGTGGTCCAGCCCTACTTGCCCGATGCCCGAGGCGTCGAGTCCCCTACGCTCGTGATCGAGAAGGACGAAGCGGTACCCGGCCTGTTCGCCACCTTCTCCCAGGTGTTCGACTCCATGTGGGATCGCGCGAAGGAGACTGGGTGATGCAGCACCTCGACCGACTAGTCAAGATCGCACGCCGGGCGGCCAGCATCGGTGAAGACCTCATCCGCAGCACTCGCCCGGAAGTCGTCACCAAAAAGGGCGATCGTGATACCTATACCGATGTAGACGTGAAAATCGAGCGCCAGATCCGCTCCTACCTAGCGGAGACAACCCCTGATTTTGGATTCATCGGCGAAGAAGAGGGCCGAGCGAATCGCGCATCCGACAGTCAGTATGTATGGGCACTCGACCCTATCGACGGAACAGCGAACTTCGTCCACGGCATTCCTCTCTGTGCGGTGCAAATCGCACTCATCCACGAGGGACGTGCCATCGTCTCCGCCGTGTCCCTTCCCTACATGAACATGCAATATTGGTCTGCGAGTGGACAGGGGTCTTATGGAAACGGTGCCCGTCTTCGCGCAAGGGAGACCGCCAAGCTTTCAGAAGCTATCGTATCCATAGGGGATTATGCAACCGGCGAGGCTGCGGCTAGCAAGAACGAACGACGTATAGCATTGACCGCTGCATTGGCAGGACGAGTGGAGCGGATACGCATGTTCGGATCGGCCGCACATGACCTGGTTTGGCTGGCTGAGGGGCGAACCGATGCCGCCATTTTCCTGTCAAACAACACGCTCGACATGGCAGCCGGAATTCTGATTGCGCGTGAAGCGGGTGCCGTCGTGACGGACAGTCGCGGCGTCCCGCATACTGACCAATCGTTCGACACGGTCGCAGCCACACCAGCACTGGCCCTGAAGTTCACGCAAATTTTCGACACGATAGACTTGGAATCGCCCGATGCGCCAGTTAACCGGGGATTTAGAAGTACAATCTGACACCATGCCGACCGAAAGCGGAAGAAATTGTCTGACTGGCTCCAGATCAGCCCGCAAGATTTCATTGCGGCCGTACAGTCCGACGAACCGATCTCCTTGCTTGTCGGCAAGCTGATACTGGACCGGTTGCCCGCGGTTTTCGACTCTAAATCTCAGTACTTCAAATGGCGGGCGGAACTCGCTAGCGGTCTAGAGGTCGACCAGCGGGACATTGTGCTGGTCGGTAGCGCAAAAACCGGTCGCAGTTTGAATCCCCGAAAGCACTTCCGAGTGTTCGGACGAGAATCTGATGTCGATATAGCGGTAATATCTCGCACTCATTTCGATATAGCATGGTCGTGGTTCAGAAGGACAGATCCCGTAGTCCTTGGCTTGGACGAGGAAGGCGGAAAGCTCTTCAGAAGGCATCGGGAAGCATATGTCTTCGATGGGATGATCGCGGCGAATTACTTCCTCGGCCATCTGCCTTTCGGCTCCACGTGGTTCAAGGAGTTGCAGCGCACTAACTCTTATCTACCCGAGGTGCTGCAAGGGCGCAAGATGTCCGTACGAATTTATATGGACAGTGAGTCTTTGCGGCAAGCGCAAATACGATCGTTGGACCAGTACAGGCGCTACCTCGAGAACAAGAAGAATGACACGAAGGGCCGATGAGATGTCGGGTGAAAGCTTCCTCAATACAAGTCATCAAACCATCGGCTGGTTTAATGACCTTAATCGTCGTAATTATTTGGACTTGAAGCCACCATTTCAGCGTCGCCCTGTATGGACAACCGAAGAAAAGTCTTTTCTGATCGACTCGGTCCTTCGCGGTTATCCGGTTCCTGAAATCTATGTGCACTCGACAATCATCGTTGATGCCTCCGGCGAGGACGTTCAAACGTATGCCGTAGTTGACGGTCAGCAGCGGCTTCGGGCCATCCTCGAGTACATGGCCGACGGGTATGCCGTCAAGTTCGACCCTGCGAAGTTGCAGCCTCTTTACGCTCTTCGTGAGACACCATGGATGGGGAAGAAATTCTCCGAACTGGAGTCGACCACGAGGGAACGCTTTAGGCGCTATAAGCTGATCGTACGCGACCTGGAAGGAGTATCCGACCAGCAGATTCGCCACATGTTTCACCGACTAAACCAATCAAACATCGCTCTCAATTCACAAGAACTTAGGTACTCCATGTACCACGGCGGCCTCCTGAACGTCGTCGAATGGCTAGTCAAACGGGACGAGTGGGATCATTTCCGCTTGTTCACCAAGCTACAGCAACGTCGGATGCTTGATTCGGAATACGTGAGCGAGTTGATAATCGGCTACCTTCATTGGCCACAGAACAAGAAGGACGACGTAGACCACTATTACCGTCAATATAGTGCCGATTTTCCTTTCGCATCCGATGTGCAGGCACGCTTCGATAAGGTGCTGACGTATCTGGTCGACCTCTTTCCGCGACCCAAGATGAACGGGTCTCGCTGGTACCGGAAGACTGACTTCTACACGCTTTTCCTGGCGATCGCTCGACGGAAAATTGATGTCCAGGAATGGCCGCTTGATGACCTTCGGGAAAAGTTGCTTGACTTCGCATCTAGGGTAGACTCTCTGCAGCCCAATAGCGATGAAACCCCGGCTGTGATCCGCTATAAAGTTGCAGTGGAGAAGGCGGCTAGCGATCGAGGCCGGAGGGTGCGGCGAGAAGAGGCGCTTATTGCGTTTCTCTCCAACGATGACCAGGAACTTGGCGATATGTCGGACGCCGGTGCGGACGTGGAGCTCGACGACACCGATGACGCTGACCAAGAGTTCGATGAAGAGTATGCGGACCGCTGATCGGTGTAGGGATAGTCTGCCGAGCTTGGCTCTATAGGATCAAGGCGCGCCGCCTGCGGCAGCGCGCGGCAGTCCGGCACATGTTGGCACCGACTCCCCGCATCACGGCACGCCGGGCTCCCGCTTCGCTCCGCCCGTCGGCCGTGCGCGGAGTCGGTGCACGTGGCCGGGTGGCGGCGCGCCAGCACTGAGGCCAGATCCGCAAGCAGCTCGGGAGCAACACCGGTCGGGACGATCGCGCGGTCACGCGGCCTGGTCGGGCTGGGCACGGCGATCGGCTGCCGCGACGGCTGCGCCGTCTTGCCATCGAGAAGGTCACCGGCGATGAGCACCAGGCCCAGGATGCACGACGGGCGCTGTCCCTGACGCGTCGTTCGCATCAAGGACAGCGCCCATGTGGTGATCAATTTCCAGGCCGTCACCAGGCCGTACAACGTCGGGCGGTCACGAGAACCACCAAGAACTAACGAGAGAGTCTGCGCTGGTCAGAGGCTTGCGGAGTCCGAAGAGGACTGGTCAGCCAGAACAGCACTCAGAAGATCTCGTTCTGGTAGGCGGCGAACTGACCAGTCATGTGCCCTCATCCCCCGCTCGGGCCGGTTGCCGGCCCTCTGCGGTCCCGTCCGCGTCGTCGGTTCGCCGATCATGCTCGTTCCCGCCCGCGCCGCCCGCAAGCACTCGATCGCGGCACTACCGGACCGGCCGAACGACGGCGACCCGGAGGCCTGTCGACCGATCCTCACGCCTCACGCACGCGGTCGGCGAACAGCCGTTTCGGCAGGAGCCAGGTCAGCCGGGCCGAGCGCAGCACGGCCAGCGGACCCACTACGGCCAGCAGCAGGACGTAGCCCGCGACGAACGGTGCGACGCGGGAGTCCAGGCCGGCTGCCACGGCCATCGCCGCCAGGACCAGGGAGAACTCCCCGCGCGTCAACACGGTCAGGCCGATGTCCACCGCCTGCTGCCGGTCGAACGAGTGCAGCTTCGCGGCGAACAGGCCGGCGCCCAAATTCAGCACGATCGTCACCGCGACGGCCGCCAGGATCGGCAGCGCGACCGTCCCCACGGCGCCGGGATCGATGCTCAGGCCGAAGATGAAGAAGAACAGCGCGCCGAACGCGTCCCGCAGCGGCAGCACCAGCTTGTGCACGCGGGGTGCGACGCCGGAACCGCCGAGCACCGCGCCGACCATGAACGCGCCGATCGCGTCGGACACCCCGAGCTCGTGCGCGACCGCCGCACCCGTCACCGCCACGCCGACGAAGCACACCACCAGCAGCTCGTCGTCCGCCGAACCGAACAGCCTGGTCACCACCCGACCGCCCCACCGCGCGATCGCGGCCAGCACCAGCAGGAACGCGAACGCCTTGCCGAAGTCCACCAGCGCGGACACCCCGGACGTGCCGCTGAGCACGGGCTGCAGCACGGCCAGGTACAGCGCCAGGAACACGTCCTCGATCACGATGATGCCCATCACCAGCCGTGACTCGGGATTGCGCAACCGCCGCGCCTCGACCAGCAGTTTCGTCACGATCGCCGACGACGAGATGCCGATCGCGCCGGCGATCACCAACGCCTCGCGCGTGCCCCACCCGAGCGCGAAGCCGAACGCCAGCCCACCGCCGATGTTGAGCACCAGGTACCCGGCGCCCGCCACCGCGAGCCGCCGGCCGCCCGACACCAGGTCGTCCACCGAGAACTCGAGGCCGAGGTAGAACAGCAGGAACACCAAGCCGAGGCTGGACAGGACCGCCAGCTCGCCGGGATCGTCCACAAGGGACAGACCAGGGGTGTGCGGCCCGAACAGGATGCCCGCCACCATGAACAGCGGGATCGTCGGCAGTCCGATCCGGACGCCGGCGCGCGCGATCACGCCCGCGGCGAGGAACGCCCCACCGACCGCCAGCAACGCGTGGCCGGTGCTCATCGGTCCTCCAGCACGATCGCCACCGGCGCCGCGGTCAGCACCGTCGAGACCGTGCCGGCGACGAGCCCGATCAGCAGCGCGGTGGAGAAGTCGGCCAGCGAACCGTCACCGAGCACCAGCAGCGCGGCCAGCACGAACAGCACGCCGATACCCGTGTTCACCGTCCGCGGCAGGGTTTGCAGCACCGCCGAACTCATCACCTCCGGGAACGGCGCCCGCGTCCGCCGCAGCTCGCGCACCCGGTCGAACACCACCACCGAGTCGTTCACCGAGTACCCGATCACGGTGAGCAGCGCGGCCAGGAACACGCCGTCGGCCGTCTTGCCCAGCCACGCGAACGCGCCGACCAGCACGACCACGTCCGTGACCAGCGCGACCACGGTGGCCACGCCGAGCCGCCAGTCGAACCGCACGGCCAGGTAGACCAGCTGCGCGGCCACCGCGATGGCCAGCGCGATCAACGCGTTGCGCCGCAGCTCCGAGCCGAGGCTGGGGCCGATCAGCTCGTTGCTGACCTGCTCCGCACCACCGGTCGCGCGGTCCACCGCCTCACCCAGCCGCACTGCCGCGGCCGAGTCGATCGGACCCGTGCGCACCGAGACGCCGTCCGAGCCCGACGTCACCACGACCGCGTCACCGAACCCGGCGGACGCCAGCTCCGCCCGCACCCGACCGGTGTCCACCGAGGCGGCCGTGAACTCCAGCATCCGACCGCCGGTGAACTCCACGCCCAGCTCCAGCCCGCGCAGCACCAGTCCGCCGACGGCCGCCAGCAGCACGAGCCCGGCAGCGAGCAGCCACCGCCGGGGCCGCCGGAACAACGTGATCCCACGCGAGGTCAGCCACGTGCGCACCCGCCCCAACGTGTGCAGCCCGCTCCACCGAGGCCGCCGTTCCAGCAGCGGCATGACCAGCTGCAACAGCACCCGGCTCAGCACCAGGGCGCTGAACAACGACGCCAGCACACCGATCGACAGCGTGACGCCGAACCCCTTCACCGGCCCGGTGGCCAGCCAGAACAGCAGCCCGGCGGCCAGCAGCGTGGTCACGTTCGAGTCCGCCACCGCGCTCAACGCGCCGCGGAAGCCCTGGTCCACCGACCGCGGCAGGCGCTTGCGCCGCGCGTACTCCTCCCGCGACCGCTCGAACACCAGCACGTTCGCGTCCACCGCCATGCCGATGGCCAGCACGAACCCGGCCAACCCCGGCAACGTCAGCGTCGCGCCGATCGCCAGCATCGCCGCGTACGCCAAGGCCGCGTAACCGCCCAGCGCCAACACGGCCACCAGCCCGGCCAGCCGGTACACGAACACCAGGAACAGCCCGGTCAGCGCCACGCCGATGATCGCCGCACGGGCGCTGGCCTCGATCGCCTCCGCGCCGAGCGTCGGACCGACGGTCCGCTGCTCCACCACCTCGACCGGCACGGGCAGCGCGCCGGAGCGGATCACCAGCGCCAGCTCCTCGGCCTCGGCCTGGCCGAACCGCCCGGTGATCGACGTGCTGCCGCCGATCATGCCGGTGCCGCACACCGTCGAGACGTCCACCTGAGGCGCGGACACGACCTCGCCGTCGAGCACGAACGCCACCCGCCGCTTCGGGTCGCCCGGTGGTGAGCACGCGGCCTCGGCGGTCACCCGCTGCCACGCCTGCGGCGCGTCGCCCTGGAAGTCGACGCCGACGAGGTAGCCGACGCCCTGCGGGTTGGGCGTGGCGCGAGCGTCCTCGATGCCCTCGCCGGTCATCACGACCTCGCCGAGGCCGACCGCGTCGCCCTCGGGCGTGGGCACGTCGCCCGGCCCGGTCACCGGCTGCACGCGCAGCTGGGCCGTGCGGCCGAGCACCTCGATGGCCTCGGTCGGGTCCTGCACGCCGGGCAGCTCCACCACGATGCGGTGATCGCCGGACCGGGCCAGCACGGGTTCGGCCACGCCGAGCTCGTCGACCCGGCGGCGCAGCACCTCCATCGCCCGGTCGGTGGCGTCGGAGGTGGCCTCGGACGGGGTTTCGAGCACGATCTGGGTGCCGCCGCGCAGGTCGAGGCCGAGGCGCGGTTGGACGGTGAGCAGGGTGAACGCGGACGCGGCGAGCACGCCGAGGGCCAGCAGCCCACGGACGAGTAGCGCTCGCCGCGCGCTGGGGCGCGGCATGGTGGAAGGACCTCCGGGTGAGGTGAACGGGGTGGGTTCAGCTACCGGAGGTGGTGGGCGGCGCGCGTTCGCCGAGCGGGGTCTGGCCGTTGCGCTCGGGGGTGCGGTGGGTCGGGTCGACGACGCGCACCCGCACCGGCGGCGCGGGCGTCACGTGCACGGCGGGCTGGACGCCGTCCAGCGGCTGGCCCACGTGCACCTGCACGGGGTGCGCGGCGTTCGTGCCGCGGGTGGCCGTGCCGGGCAGGTGGGCGGCGTCCACGGTGGACGAGACGGCGGCCACGTCGGCGGTCGTGCTCGGGCCGGGTCCGGACACGACGAAACCCGCGATCAACGCCAGGATCGCGAGCAGCGCGCGTCGGGTCATCGGCCTCCTTCCCGACGTCCAGGTTAGCGGCCCCCGGCGAGGACCACGACGGCTCCGCCGAGCAGGGCGCACAGCCACGCGATCACGAGCGGCTGCATCGTCGTGGCCCCGAGGAGGAGCGCCACCGCCCAGCCGGCGAGGATCACCGCGGACAGCCCGAACATGGTCGTGACGAAGGCCACCTTGGGCCGGTGCAGCGGCAGGCGGAGCAACGCCCGCCGCACACCGCCCCGGGCCTTGAACAGCGCAAGTCCCGCGACCACGAGGCAGCCGACGACCAGCAGCCCGGCGAACCAGCCGAGCAGCGGCGTCGGCTTGGGCATGCCCGCCAGCATCAGGACGAGGCCGCCGGCGACGAGCAGCGCGGCCAGCCGGGACAGCGCGGGCCACACCAGGACGTGCGCGGCGTGCAGCGCTTCACCGGACGGCGGCGGCACGGGCACGCCGCCGCGCTTGCGCCGGACGGTGGCCAGGTTCGCGCGCACGTCGCCGTCGTCCGGGTCGAGGCGCAACGCGGTGCGGTAGGCGCGTTCGGCGGTGCCCCAGTCGCGCACGCGCAGCGCGGAGTCGCCGAGCACCTGGAACGCGCGGGCCTCCGTCGGCGCGAGGTGCGCGGCCTCCCGCGCCACCGCCACGGCCTCGCGCTGCCCGTCGGGGCTGTCGGCCAGCACTTCGGCCAGCACCACCTGGCACCGCCAGTCGCCGGGCTTGCGCCGCACGCACTCCCGCGCCGCGACGACCGCCTCGGCGTGCCGGCCGAGTTCGCTCAACGCCAGCGCGGTCAGCCGCTGCGCCCACGCTGGGTCGCCGTCGAGCACCAGGGCCCGCTTGGCCGCGCTCAGCGCCGGGTCGGGCTCGCCCGCGTCGAGGTAGGCGGCGGCCAGTCGGCACCACGCCTCACCGTGCAGCGGGTTGGCCGCGAGGGCCGGCTGGAGCAGCTCGATCGCCTTGCGCGGCAACCCGCGGGCGGTCAGCTCGGCGGCACGCACCACGACCGCGGCGATCGACTCCGACATGGCCCACATGGTCGCAGGCCGACGACGCCTGCACTATCGGGTGACGGGCCGCCCCCTCGACCACGGCCCGTCACCCGATCTCCCCCTCAGGCGACGGCCAACTCGCGCACCACGCGGTGCGCGTCCTCCAACGAGGCGACCGCCAGGTCGCGGAACTGGGCCATGTGCGGCACGACGCCGGCCAACGTCAGCTCGGCGTGCACGAACTCCAGGTCCCGGTCCAGGCCCAGCATGCCGAACACCGCGCGCAGGTACGGCTCCTGGAAGTCGAACGAGTGCCGGGGCGTGCCGGGCCCGTAGGAGCCGCCCCGCGCGGTGACGACCACGACCCGCTTGCCGGTCAGCACGCCTTCGCCGGTCTGCTGGTCGGCCATCAGCTCCGGCACGATGATCCAGTCCAGCCACGCCTTGAGGCTCGACGGCAGGCCGTAGTTGTACATCGGCACGCCGAGCAGGATCGTGTCCGCCGCCTTCACCTCGGCGATCAGCCGCTGCTCCAACGGCCGGTCGCCGTCGGCCTCCCGGGTGGCCAGCGCCGCCGGGTCGACGTGCGGCAACGGCTCGGCGGCCAGGTCGCGGTAGGTGTACCCGCCGTCCGGGCGCGCGGCCCGCCACGCCTCGGCGAAAGCGCCGCTGACCTCGCGCGACACCGAACCCTCGAACCGCAGGCTGGTGTCGATGTGCAACAGGTGCACCATAGTCCCCTCTCGGAAGTTCTCGGTTCGGAACATATGGGCAGAGTCGTTATGAGTCAAGACGTTCTTACTCAAGAATATCTCACAGCCGGCGTATGATCCCGGGCATGGACCTCGCCCCCAGCCTCGGCTGCACGAGCCGTGCGGGCCTGAACTGGCTGCTGCACCGCGCGGCGCAGAAACTGGGCACGGTCGCGCAGGAAGCGGCGGTGCGGCACGGCATCACCACGCGGGGGCAGATCGTGCTGACCGCGTTGATCAGCGAGGAGTTCCAGCGCACCCAGCTCGCCCTCGGCCACGCGCTCGGCGTCGACAAGACCACGCTGACCGCGGAGCTGGACCGGCTGGAACGCGCGGGGCTGATCATGCGCAAGCCCGACCCCAACGACCGGCGCGTGCGCGTGCCGGTGATCACCGAGCAGGGCCGGGCCGTCCAGCGCGAGGTCGAGAAGCTGCACGTCCAGGTGGAGCGGGAGTTCACCGCCGAGCTCGCGCCGGATGAGGCCCGCGCCCTGCACGACCTGCTGGAGCGCCTGATCGCGGCCGACCACGGGCCGGACAGCGGCTCCTGCCTGTGACCGCCTAGGCCAGGTCGCCGCCGCGCAGCCGGTCCGGCGCCACCTCGGCCCGCGCGTCGACCAGCAGCTGCAACGCCTCGCCGTCGTCCCACTGGTTGACGTTCATCGCCGCCTGCACGCGCCCGTCGCGCAGCCAGAACGCGGTGAACTCGCGCGCGTCCACGTCACCGCGCACCACCAGCTCGTCGTGCTCGGCGTCGGCGAGCCCCCGGTACTCCATGCCCAGGTCGTACTGGTCGGTGAAGAAGTACGGCGACGCCTCGTACGGCTCGTCGTGCCCGAGGACCGTGCCGGCCACGTGCTCGCCCTGGCCCTTGGCGTTCGCCCAGTGCTCGACCCGGACCCGCCGCCCGTAGCGGGGGTGCTCGTGCGCGGCGATGTCGCCGATGGCGAAGACGTCCGGCGCGGAGGTGCGCAGCGCGGCGTCCACCGCCACCCCGCCGTCGGCCAACGCCAGGCCGGCGTCCCGCGCGAGCCCCAGGTCCGGCGCGGCGCCCACCGCGACCACCACGACGTCACCGGTCAGCGAACCGCCGTCGGCGAGCCGGACGCCGTGCTCGGTGAAGCCGTCCACCCCGACGCCGAGCCGCCACCGCACGCCGTGCGCGGCGTGCAGGTCGCGGAACACCTCGCCCATCCGCGGCCCGAGCACCCGCCGCAGCGGCAGGTCGACCGGGTCGACGACCGTCACCGACGCGCCGTGCCGCCGGGCCGCGGCGGCGACCTCGCAGCCGATCCACCCCGCGCCGACGACGACCACCTCGCGGCCGTCGGTCAGCTCCCGCCGCAACGCCAGCGAGTCCTCGACGGTGCGCAACGTCCGCAGACCTGGGAGCTCTCCGCCCGGCACCGGCAACCGGCGCGGCGTCGAACCCGTTGCCAGGATCAGCCGATCGTACGAGTGCGACCCACCGCCGGAGTCCTCGACCACGTGCCGGTCGACGTCCACCCCGACGACCTCGACGCCGAGCCGCAGCTCGATCCGGCGCTCGTCGTAGAAATCGGGCTCGTGCACGCGGACCGGCTCCTCGGCGTCGCCCAGCAGCACCTGCTTGGACAACGCCGGCAGCTCGTAGGGCCGGTGCCGTTCGCGGCCGAAGACGACCACGTCACCGGTGTGACCGCGCTCGCGCAACGCCCCGGCCGCCGAGGCGCCGGCCAGACCGGACCCGATTATCACGATCCGTTGCGGTTCAGCCATTTTCTCACCCCTTCAGGTGACTGCGACGACAGCCACATGCGACGCTAGCGACAGCTCGGCGCGGTCGCCCGGCGGATTGCCCCGTCATGGCACCAACCCGCGTGCGTCTCATCCCCACGAGCGCCCGGATTGGTCCGAGCACCCCGTGTCGAGACACCTGGAGGTTGGGGGCCGTGAGCACAGGCAAGGAGTGGCAGATCTCCTGCCGCGACATCGCGTCACGTCGCCGTGACATGACCGTTTTCGTCAGCCAGGGCCACGTCGTGGTGACGGTGCCGCCGGGTGAGGCGGCCGTGCTGACGCCGTTGGAGGTGGGCCGCCTGCGCGCGGCCTTGCGCGACGCGGTGGTGAACGCGTCCGGCACCCCGGAAAACTGATCACAGGCGTTCCGATTTCACCCCGCGCTCTTCCTACTCGCGGGTAGGTAGTGTCAGTATCGGGGCGTGAGTACCTACTTCGTCACCGGCGCGACGGGTTTCATCGGCAGGCGCCTGGTCGCCGAGCTCCTGCGGCGACCGGACTGCGAACGGGTGTTCGCGCTGGTCAGGCCGCAGTCCGCGGACAAGCTGGGCCGGCACGGCAAGCTGACGCCGGTGCTGGGCGACCTCGGCTCCCCGATCGACGCCGACCGGGTCGACCACGTCGTCCACCTGGCCGCCGTCTACGACTTCACCGCGTCCGCCGACGCGCACCACGCCGTCAACGTCGAGGGCACCCGGCGGGTCGTGGAGTACGCCGGGTGCACCGGTTGCGGGGTGCTGCACCACGTGTCGTCCATCGCGGTCGCGGGCGAGCACCGGGGCCCGTTCACCGAGGACGACTTCGACCTCGGCCAGCACCTGCCCTCGCCCTACCACGTGACCAAGCACGCGGCCGAGCGGATCGTCCGGGACCAGGGCACGCCGTGGCGCGTGTACCGGCCGGGCGCCGTGGTCGGCGACTCGCGCACGGGCGAGACCGACAAGGTCGACGGCCCGTACTACTTCTTCCCGGCGCTGGCCGCGCTCGCCCGCCTGCCACGCCTGCTGCCGCTGGTCGCGCCGCACTTCGGGGCCGCGAACCTGGTCCCGGTCGACTACGTGGTGGCGGCGCTGGACCGGTTGATCCACGCCGACGTGCCGTCCGGCAGCACGTTCCACCTCACCGCGCGCCGCTCGCAGCCGCTGGACGAGGTCCACAACGCGCTGGCCGCCGCCGCCCGCGCCCCGAAGGTCCGGTTCACCCTGCCACTGCCGCTGCCCGCCGCGCCGACGAGCGCGATCGTCACCGGCGTGCTCACCGAGCTGGGCATCCCGCCGCAGGTCGTGCCGCACCTCGCGGTGCACGCCGAGTTCGACTCGACCGCCACCCGCACGGTCACCGGCCTGGAACCGCCCGACTTCGCCGGCTACGCGCACGTGCTGTGGAAGTACTGGTCGGCGCACCTGGACCCGTTGCGCGCCGCGCGCAAGCACGGCCTGGCCGGGCGGACCGTGCTGATCACCGGCGCGTCGTCGGGCATCGGCGCGGCCACCGCGCTCGCCGTGGCCCGGGAGGGAGCCGTGCCGCTGCTGGTCGCGCGCCGCGCCGACGAACTGGAGGACGTCGCCGAGCGGATCCGCGCGGAGGGCGGCACGGCGCACACCTACCCGTGCGACCTGACGGACGCGGAAGCCGTCGGCGCGCTGCTCAAGCAGGTCCTCGCGGAGCACGACGGCATCGACGCGCTGGTCAACAACGCGGGCCGGTCGATCCGGCGCAGCGTGCACCTGTCCGTCGACCGGTTGCACGACTACGAGCGCACCATGGCGCTGAACTACTTCGCGCCGCTGCGGCTGGTCCTCGGCCTGCTGCCGCACATGAGGGAACGGAGGTCCGGGCACATCGTGAACATCTCCAGCATGGGCGTGCAGCTCAACACGCCTCGCTTCTCCGCCTACTTGGCCTCCAAGAGCGCGCTGGACGCGTTCAGCCGGGTGGCGGCCGGCGAGACGGTGGCGGACGGTGTCACGTTTACCTCCGTGCGGATGCCGCTGGTGCGAACACCCATGATCGGGCCGACGAAGGCCTACGACGCGTTCCCGGCGGCGACGCCCGAGCGCGCGGCGCGGTGGGTCGTCCACGCGCTGGAGCGCCGTCCCGAGGAGGTCAACCTCCCGTCCGGGCTGCTGGCCGAACTCGCCCGCAAGACCGCGCCGAAGCACGTGCGGTCGCTGGTGCACCTCGCTTACCGGGCCATGCCGGAGCGGGGCACGCCGCACACGCCGCCGCTGGCCGCCGTCGCCGCGGGCGTCACCCGCCTCGTCCTGCGGGCGACGCGGTGAACCGGGTCCTGGGAGCGCTGCGCGCCTTGGCGACGCTGGTGCGCGCCGGCGTCGTGCGGCCGATGGGCCCCGGCCGGCTGCTCGGCGTCGTCGACGCCTTCCTCCAGTGGGACATCACGGTCGCGTTCGGGTTCGCCACCGGCGCGGCGCGCCACCCCGACCGGCCGGCGATCATCGACGACGCGGGCACGCTCACCTACGCCGAGGTCGACGAACGCACCACCCGGCTCGCGCACGGCCTGCACGACCTCGGCGTGCGGTCGGGGTCGAAGGTCGCGGTGCTGTGCCGCAACCACCGCGGCTTCGTGGAGACCGTGGGCGCGTGCGTGAAGCTCGGCGCGCACACCGTGCTGGTCAACACCGGGTTGAGCGCGGCCCAGGTCGCCGCGGTGCTGCGCGAGCAGGACGTGTCCGTGGTCGTCGCCGACACCGAGTTCCGCGGCCTGCTGGCCAACGCGCCGCGCAAGGTCCGCCGGGTGATGGCGTGGGTCGACGGCGTCACCAAGAGCAGGACGCTGGAGCAGCTGATCGAGGGCTCACCCGCCACACCGCTGCCCCGACGCCCGCCGCGCGGCCGGATGATCGTGCTGACGTCGGGCACCACGGGCGCGCCCAAGGGCGCCAGGCGACCGGAGCCGGCGAGCCTCGCGCCGGCCGCCGCGCTGTTGTCCCGCATCCCGTTCCGGGCGGGCGACCGGTTCTCCGTGCCGGCGCCGCTGTTCCACACCTGGGGCCTGGCCGCGTTCCAGATCGGGCTCGTGCTCGGCGCGACGTTCGTGCTGCGCCGCAAGTTCGACCCGGCGCTCACGCTGGCCGACGCGCGCGACCACGGCAGCGACGCGCTGTTCGCCGTTCCCGTGATGCTGCAACGCATCCTGGAGCTGACCGGGCGCCCGCACCTGCCGAAGCTGCGGGTGATCGCCTCCAGCGGCTCGGCGCTGCCGCCACCGGTGGCGCGGCGGTGCCTGGAGGAGTTCGGCCCGGTGCTCTACAACCTCTACGGCTCCACCGAGGTGTCGTGGGTGACCATCGCCCGGCCCGAGGAGCTGGCCCGGCGCCCGGACACGGCGGGCCTGCCGCCGCACGGCACCCGGCTCGCGATCCTGGACGACGCGGGCGACCCGGTGCCGGCCGGCACGACCGGCCGCATCTTCGTGGCCAACGACATGCTGTTCGACGGCTACACCAACGGCGCGGGCAAGGAGGTCCGCGACGGCCTCATGTCGACCGGCGACCTCGGCTACCGCGACCGGGACGGCCTGCTGTTCGTCGCGGGCCGCGACGACGAGATGATCATCTCCGGCGGGGAGAACGTGTACCCGCGCGAGGTCGAGGACCTGCTGGCGGGGATGGCTGGGGTGCGCGAGGTCGCCGTGGTCGGCGTGCCGGACGAGCAGTTCGGCCAACGGCTCGCCGCGTACGTCGTGCCCGAGGCGCCGGGCGCGGTGGACGAGGAGGCGGTGCTCGACCACGTGCGCGGCAACCTGGCCAGGTTCTCCGTGCCGAGGGAGGTGGTCTTCCTCGACGCCCTGCCGCGCAATGAGACGGGAAAGGTGCTGAAGCGCGAGTTGGGGTGAGTACCCTCTCCAGCGGGGGCAGACTGATGACGATTCCCGTCCAGCGGGCGGCCGACCCGCGCGAGGCCGCGGTGTCCAACCTGCGCGAGGCGCGGATGGCGTTGGACGAGGGCCGCCCCGGCGACGCGCTGGAGGCCGCCGAGAAGGCGGTGGCCGCGTTCTCGTGGCTGGACGACGCCGAAGGCGTGGCGCACAGCGTGCTGGCCCAGTCCGTAGCGCTCGGCAAGCGCGGGCTGCTGCCGGGCGCGCTGGACACCATCGACCGGGTGCAGGCGATCGCGGCGGCCAACCGGCACGTCGGGCTCCAGGCGTGGTGCAGCTTCTCGCAGGCCGTGGTCGAGCTGCGGCTGGACTCGCGGGAGCGGTCGCTGCACTCGCTGGCGCGCGCCCTCGGCCTGGCCGAGCTGACCAAGGACGTCGAGCTGATCGGCTCGATCCTGTACGAGCAGGCCGGCGTCCTGCGCACGCAGTACCACGAGCACTGCATGGTGCGCACGGCGGCGAGCCGGTGCAGCCCGGACGGCGAGCCGTGCACGCGCAAGCTGCGGCGCGCGGAGGCGTTGTGCGCGCAGGCCCGCGACCGGTGGAAGCACCTCGACCAGCCGTTGCGGATGGCCCGGCTGAACCTGCTGCTCACGCACGTGCGGCTGGACCTGGGCGACGTGGACCGGGCGCTGCGCTCGTGCCAGCGGGCCGACCGGCTGCTCGCCGGGCAGGACCGGCCCGTGCTGCGGGCCGAGCTGCTGATGGCCCGGGCCCGGATCAGCGGGGTGCGGGAGCGGCACGACGACCAGGTGCGGCTGCTGACCCGTGCGGCGGAGCTGGCGATGGGCGTGCTGGCGCGGGAGGTCGCGGTGCGGGCGCACGGCGCGCTGAGCGTGGCCCACGAGCGGGCCGGGAAGCTCGACTCCGCGCTGCGGCACGCCAGGTCCCAGCTGGAGCAGTACCGGCTGTGGGAGCTCCAGGAAGGCCGGGACCTGCTGCGGATGCGGGAGCACGACCTGTCCGCCAGGCTGGTCGACCAGCTGGCCGAGCGCACGTTCGGGCTGCGCCGGGAGCAGCGGGCGGCGCCGGACCCGCTGCGCAGCTCGGCCACCGCCGAGCAGGACCACCGGCGGATCGCGCGGGCGCTGGGGTCCGGGCTGACCAAGCGGGGCATCGAGGTGCTGCGGCGCGTGGCCGCCGGTGAGAGCACCGCGGCGATCGCGGCCGAGCTGTCGTTGTCGCCGAAGACCGTGCAGAACCACCTCCAGCGGATCTACCGGACGATCGGCGTGCGCGACCGGGCGGGCGCGGCGGTCTGGTGGGTGGACCTGGACGAGGAGACCCGGGCACGACCGCTGCTCGACTGAGTCACCTCCGGGTTTCCGGCTCGTTACCCGTAATGGTGGGATGTCCCCGACGATCGGGGCCGCCGTCCCGTGGGTATTGCCTAGTGGGCAGGGGCAGAAGTGGGTGATGACCGTGAGGACCCCCCTGTGCCATGCTCCGCTTGGACGCTTCCGGGCGTTGTCCGCGGATCTGGTCCGGCTCCCCCCTGCCGACAAGCCGCTACGATCGAACGGAGTTCGACGATGGTTGTGCACTCCCTGCACAAGATCATGGCTGCGCTCGCCGTCTGCGCCGGTCTCGCGGTCGTCGTGGGTGTGCCCGCCGCCGTGGCCGTCCAGGGCGAGAGCGCCACGGCCAGGGTGTTCCAGGCGCCCTACGCACCGCAGCCGTAGCTGATCGGTCCCGAGGCCGGGTTCGCGCGCACGCGGGCTCGGCCTTGAGGCACAGTGGACGGCGTGAGCAACGAAGTGTTGCGCCTGCGTGCGCCGCGGCACCAGGTGAGCCGCAAGTCGATCACCCTCTGGACCCTGCACGCGCTGATCGGCTGGGCGGTGCTGCTCGTGCCGCAACTGGTCGCGCTGATCTTCGCCGCCTCGCCGTGGCAGGTGACCGCCGCGATCGCGACCCTCGTGCTCGGCACCGCGCACACCCTGGTCATGCCGCGGTGGCGGTACCGGGTGCACCGCTGGGAGGCCACCCCGGACGCGGTGTACACGCTGGCCGGCTGGCTGAACCAGGAGTGGCGCATCGCGCCGGTCTCGCGCATCCAGACCGTGGACACCAAGCGCGGTCCCCTGCAACAGCTCCTCGGGCTGTCCACGGTCACCGTGACCACCGCCTCGGCCGCCGGGCCCGTGCTCATCGAGGGCCTCGACCACGACGACGCGGTGCGGTTGGCCGACGAGCTGACCACGACCACGCAGGCCACGCCGGGTGACGCCACGTGAGCACGGACCTGCCCGCCGCGCCCGAGTACGCCGAGCCGGTGGTGGACTGGCACCGGCTGGACGTGCGGATGCTCGTCGTGCGACCGCTGAACGAGCTGCTCGGCCTGGTGCCGCTGTTCGTCGGCCTCATCGTGCTCGGCAAGGGCGAGACGTGGCGGATCCTCCTCAGCGTCGGCGTGATCGTCGCGATCGTGCTGTTCGGCCTGCTGCGCTGGATCACCACGCGCTACCGGATCACCACCGAGCAGGTCGAGATGCACACCGGGCTGCTCGTGCGCAAGCGCTTGGCGGTGCCGCGCGACCGGATCCGAACGGTCGACCTGACCGCCAAGCTCGGGCACCGGCTGTTCGGGCTGTCCGCGATCCGGGTCGGCACCGGGCAGCGCGACCAGCCGGGCGAGGACGGCCTGACGTTGGACGCGGTGTCGTCGGCCGAGGCGGAACGGCTGCGCGTGCTGCTGCTCACCATCGCCAAGGCGGAAACCCCTGCCGTCGCGGAGGAGGAGCGGCCGGGCGTCGTGCTGTCCGAATGGGACAACCGGTGGCTGCGGTACGCGCCGTTGACGTTGTCGGGCCTGGTGGCGGCGGGCGCGCTGTTCGGGTTCGTGATGAACTTCGCGCGGGAGCTGGACATCGAGGTGTTCGAGCCGATGAGCGAGGCCGCGCACTGGGTCGTGGCGCAGCCGCTCGGGCTGACCGTCGCGGTGTTCGCCGCGGTCGTGCTGCTGGTGGCCACGTTCGGCTCGGTGCTGGTGTACGTGGTGCAGTTCTGGGGCTACCGGCTGACCCGTGAGCCGGACGACACGGTCCGCGTGCGCCGCGGCCTGCTCACCACCCGTTCGGTTTCCGTTGCGGAGCAACGACTTCGCGGCGTCGAGCTGGTCGAACCGCTGCTGCTGCGCGCCGGGCGGGGTGCGCACGCCAAGACCGTGACGACCGGCCTGGGCCGCAAGGGCGAGAGCAACCTGCTGCTGCCGCCCGCGCCGGTCGCCGAGGCCCACCGCGTGTCCGCGGAGGTGCTGCGGTCGACGACCGACAGCGCCGACTGGGCCGCCACCACCGACCGGGCCGGCACTGCTGACTGGGCCGCCACCACTGGACAGCCTGGCACTGCCGAACGGGCCGCCACCACTGACTGGACCGCCACTGCCGAACACGCCGGCACTGCCGAACAGGCCGGCACCGGTGACCGGGACGGCACCAATGACCCGGTCACCACCGCTGACCGGGCCGGGGCGTCGCCTACGCGGACGCCGTTGCGCCGGCACCCGATCGCGGCCCTGCGCCGCCGGATGGTGCGCGCCGTCGTGCCGCTGCTCGTGCCGGCGGCCGTCCTGGCGTGGTTCGCGCCGAGCTGGACGTGGCAGGTGGTGCTGGCGCTGGTGCCGTTCTCCGCCGCCCTGGGCTGGGACCGCTACCGCTCGCTCGGCCACGCCCTGACCGACCGCCACCTCCTCGCCCGCGCCGGCTCGGCGGTCCGCGAAACCGTTGCGCTGCAACGCACCGGCATCATCGGCTGGCGCATCTCGCGCTCGTTCTTCCAACGCCGCGCGGGCCTGGTCACGATCACCGCCACCACCGCGGCGGGCGACGGCGCGTACCACGTGGTCGACGTGGGCGAGGCCGACGGCCTGGCGCTCGCCGACGAGGCCGTGCCGGGCCTGCTGCGCCCGTTCCTGGAGCGGTGAGCGGGGTGTGCCGGCAGCGGAGGCGCTAGCCCGCTGAGCGGAACGTGGTGCGGTAGGCGCTGGGCGACACGCCGAGCGCCGCGCTCATCTGCTGCCGCAGCGCCGCGCCCGTGCCGAAGCCCGCGTGCCGGGCCACCCGGTCGATGGCCAGGTCCGTGGTCTCCAGCAGGTGCCGTGCCCGTTCGACGCGCTGCTGCGTGATCCACTTGCCGGGGCTCACGCCGGTCTCCTCGCGGAACCGGCGGGTGAACGTGCGGACGCTCATCCGGGCCTGCGCGGCCAGCGCGCGCAGGTCCAGCGGCTCGTGCAGGTGCGCCACGGCCCACGCGCGGGCCTGCGCGGTGGACGTGTCGGCCTGGTCCGGGATCGGGCGGACGATGAACTGCGACTGCCCGCCCGGCCGCCACGGCGGCACGACGCACCGCCGGGCGGCCATGTTCGCCACCTCGCTGCCGTGGTCGTGCCGCACGACGTGCAGGCACAGGTCGACGCCCGCGGCGACGCCGGCCGAGGTCAGCACGTCGCCGGAGTCCACGAACAGCACGTCCGGGTCGAGGTCGACGGCCGGGAACAGGCGGCGGAAGTTGTCCGCGTGCGCCCAGTGCGTGGTGGCCCTGCGCCCGTCCAGCAGGCCGACCGCGGCCAGCACGAACGCGCCCGTGCAGATCGACATCACCCGCGCGCCCCGCTCCGCCGCCGCGAGCAGGGCGTCGCGCACCGCCGGCTCGACCGTGCCGTCCGCCAGCACCTGCGCCCCGTAGTGCACACCGGCCACGATCACCGTGTCCGCCTCCGCCATCAGCTCCAGGCCGTGGTCGGGGGTGATGGCGAACCCGGCCGCGCTGCGCACCGGACGTCCGCCCGGCGTGCAGACCCGCACCCGGTAGTAACGCCGTTCCTGCTCGTCGCGGGCGGCGTTGAGGACCTGCGTCGGCGTGCCGAGGTCGAACGTCACCACCTCGTCCAGCGCGAGCACGGCGACCAGGTGACGGCTCTTCATGGCCGGATTTTTGCACATGATGGCCATCCAGCCACTTTTCGGAACCGGGGCCATCGGTGAGGCTTCCTCACGTGATTCGCAGCAGGCAGAACTGGGCATGGGTGGTCGCCGGCGTCGCCTTCATCGCGCTCGTCGGCGCCGCGGCGTTCCGGGCCACCCCGGGCGCGTTGATCGAACCGCTGCAACGCGAGTTCGGCTGGTCCACGGCCACGATCGGCTTCGCCGTGTCGGTCAACCTCATGCTGTTCGGGCTGACCGCGCCGTTCGCCGCCGCCCTGATGGAACGGCTCGGCGTGCGCAAGGTCGTGGCCTCGGCGTTGACGCTGGTCGCGGTGGGCAGCGGGCTGACCGTGTTCATGACCACGGCCTGGCAGCTGGTGCTGTTCTGGGGCGTGCTGGTGGGCCTGGGCACCGGTTCGATGGCGCTGGCGTTCGTGGCGACCATCACCGGCCGCTGGTTCGTCAAGCACCGCGGCCTGGTCACCGGCATCCTGACCGCCGGCGGCGCGACGGGGCAGCTGGTGTTCCTGCCGGTGGTGGCGGCGTTGTCGGAGTCCTCCGGGTGGCGCAGCGCGTCCGTCGTGGTGTCGGTCGCGGCCCTCGCGGTGGTGCCGCTGGCGCTGCTGTTCCTGCGCGACCACCCCGCCGACGTGGGTGTGCCGCCCTACGGCGGCGACGAGATCGTGCCCGTCCCGCCGTCGACGGGCGGTGCGGCCCGCCGTGCCCTCGGCGCGCTGAGGAGCGCCGCGCGCACCGGACCGTTCTGGTTCCTGGCGGCGGGCTTCGCGATCTGCGGCGCGACCACGAACGGCCTGGTCGGCACCCACTTCATCCCCGCCGCGCACGACCACGGCATGCCCACCACCACCGCCGCGGGCCTGCTCGCCCTGGTGGGGATCTTCGACATCGTCGGCACGGTCCTGTCGGGCTGGCTCACCGACCGCGTCGACTCACGGGTCCTGCTCGCCGTGTACTACGCGCTGCGCGGCGCGTCGCTGCTCGTTCTACCGCAGCTGTTCCACGACTCGGTGCACCCGTCGATGCTCGTGTTCATCATCTTCTACGGCCTGGACTGGGTCGCCACCGTCCCGCCGACGGTGGCGCTGTGCCGGCAGGTGTTCGGCCTGTCCGCCCCGGTGGTCTTCGGCTGGGTCTTCGCCTCGCACCAGATCGGCGCGGCGATCGCCGCCACCGCCGCCGGCCTCACCCGCGACCACTTCGGCGACTACGCGCCGGCCTGGTACGTGGCCGGCCTGCTCAGCATCGGCGCCGCGTTCCTGTCGATGAAGGTCAAGCGCTCACCGGCGCTTGCGGGAGGTCCCGAAGAGGCCACGGGTGATCTCACGGCCCAGCGCGCTCGCGGCTGACCGGAGGAACGACTTCACCGCCGAGTTGCCGAGCACCTGCGACACCACGCCCGGCTCCTCGCGCTCGGCCCGGCGTTCGGGCTCCCGGGGCGGCGCCTCCTCCCGCGCGGGCGGGGGTGCCGCCTCCTCCCGCGCGGGCGGGGGCGCCACCTTCGCCGCCAGCTTCTCGTACGCCGACTCGCGGTCGACGGTCTCGGCGTACTTGGCGTGCAGCTCGGACGTCTCCGCGGCCTGCGTGATCGCGTCCGACCCGATCGTGTCCATCAAGGACCGCGGCGCCCGCAGCCTCGTCCACGCGACCGGCGTCGGCGCGCCCTTCTCGCTCAGCACGGTCACCACGGCCTCGCCGATCCCCAACGACGTCAACGCCTCGTCCAGCTCGTAGTGCGGCGTCGTCGGGTACGTCTTCACCGTCTTCGCCAGCGCCGCCTGGTCCTCCGGCGTGAACGCCCGCAACGCGTGCTGCACCCGTGCGCCCAACTGCGACAGCACCGCGTTCGGCACGTCGGTCGGCAGCTGCGTGCAGAAGAACACGCCCACGCCCTTGGACCGGATCAGCTTCACCGTCTGCGTGATCCGCTCCAGGAACGCCTTGGACGCGTCGGCGAACACCAGGTGCGCCTCGTCGAAGAAGAACACCAGCTTCGGCTTGTCCAGGTCGCCCTCCTCGGGCAGCACCTCGAACAGCTCCGCCAGCAGCCACATCAGGAACGTCGAGAACAGCGCGGGCCTGGCCTGCAACTCCGCCAGCTCCAGCAGTGACACCACACCGCGGCCGTCGACCAGCCGCATCAGGTCGCGCGGGTCGAGCTCCGGCTCGCCGAAGAACGTGTCGCCGCCCTGCGCCTCCAGGTTCACCAGCGAGCGCAGGATCACACCGGCCGTCGCCGGCGACACCCCGCCGAGGCCCTTCAGGTCCGCCTTGCCCTCGTCGGACGTGAGGTGCCCGATCACCGACCGCAGGTCCTTGATGTCCAGCAGCGGCAGCCCGCGCGAGTCGGCCCAGTGGAAGATCAGCCCGAGCGTGGACTCCTGGGTGTCGTTGAGCCCGAGCACCTTCGACAGCAGGATCGGCCCGAAGCTGGTGACGGTCGCCCGCACCGGCACCGCCGCCCCACCCGTGCCGAGCGACAGGAACTGCACCGGGCACGCCTGCGGCTGCCAGTCGTCACCCGTCTGGGTGGCACGCTCGGTGACCCGCTCGCCGCCCTCGCCCGGACGTGACAACCCCGACAGGTCGCCCTTCACGTCCGCCATCACCACCGGCACGCCCGCCGCCGACAGCTGCTCCGCGATCAGCTGCAACGTCTTCGTCTTGCCGGTGCCGGTCGCGCCCGCGACCAGGCCGTGCCGGTTCAGCGTGGCCAGCGGGAGCCGCACGCGCGCGGTCGGCTCCACCGTGCCGTCCACGAGGACCGCACCGAGTTCGATGGCCGCGCCTTCGGAGGCGTAACCGGCAGCGATGTCGCTCTGGGCCGTCATCGCCCTGAGCGTAATGAGATTGGTAGGGGCCGCCACCCGAAGCGACGCGGGGCCGGCGGGACCGGGCGACTAGGCTCGCGCGGGTGATGGATCGCTTGGTGTGGATCGACTGCGAGATGACAGGCCTCGACCTGGGCAAGGACGCCTTGATCGAGATCGCGGCGCTGGTGACCGACGCGGAGCTGAACGTGCTCGGCGAGGGTGTCGACGTGGTGATCCACGCCGACGACACCGCGCTCGACTCGATGCCGGACGTCGTCATGCAGATGCACGCCAAGTCGGGGCTCACCGAGGAGGTGCGGCGGTCGACCGTGACGCTCGCCGACGCCGAGGCGCAGGTGCTGGCCTACATCAAGGAGTGGGTGCCGGACCCGCGCACCGCTCCCCTGGCGGGCAACTCGATCGCCACCGACCGCGGGTTCATCGCCCGTGACATGCCCGAGCTCGACGCGCACCTGCACTACCGCATGGTCGACGTGTCGTCGATCAAGGAGCTGTGCCGGCGGTGGTACCCGCGCATCTACTACGCGCAGCCGGGCAAGGGCCTGGCGCACCGCGCGCTGGCCGACATCAAGGAGTCGATCCGCGAGCTGGCGTACTACCGGCGGACGGCGTTCGTGCCGCAGCCGGGCCCGTCCTCGGAGCAGGCGCAGGCCGTGGCGGCCGAACTGCTCGCCGCCGACGGTCCGGAATAGGGTCGATTTCAGACCCGGCGGTAGGGCACTGTATGCTTCACGCGCCGGGTCAACCGGTCTTGGTGGGTGTAGCTCAGCTGGCAGAGCACTGGGTTGTGATCCCAGGTGTCGCGGGTTCAAGTCCCGTCACTCACCCCAAGCGGAACGCCCCTCGACGCCCGAGTCGGGGGGCGTCTTCTTTTGCCCTGGAGTTGTCGTGAGCGCCACACTCGTCGCGAAGGACCTGGCCGCCGGGCACGGCGACCGCGTGCTGTTCGAAGGCCTTGACCTGGTCGTCGCACCCGGTGACGTGATCGGCCTGGTCGGCGCCAACGGCGCGGGCAAGTCGACGTTGCTGCGGACGTTGGCCGGCCTGCTGCCCGCCGAGCAGGGTGTGATCCGCCTCTCACCGACCACCGCGACCGTCGGCCACCTGCCGCAGGAACCGGACCGGCGTGCCGACGAGACCGTGCGGGACTTCCTGGCCCGCCGCACGGGCGTGGCGGCGGCGCAGGTCGAGCTGGACCGGGCGACCGAGGCGTTGTCGTCGGGTTCGGGTGACGACGGCTACTCCGACGCGTTGGAGCGGTGGCTCGCGCTCGGTGGCGCGGACCTGGAGGAGCGGTCGCTGGAGGTGGCCGCCGACCTGGGGCTCGACGTCTCGCTCGACCTGCCGATGACCGCCCTGTCGGGTGGTCAGGCGGCCCGGGCGAGCATGGCGTCGTTGCTGCTGAGCAGGTACGACGTGTTCCTGCTCGACGAGCCGACCAACGACCTCGACCTGGACGGACTGGCCCGGCTGGAGCGGTTCGTGACGGGGCTGCGGGCGGGGGTCGTGGTGGTGTCGCACGACCGCGAGTTCCTGGCCCGCACGGTGACGCGGGTCGTGGAGCTCGACCTGGCGCAGCAGCAGGTGCGCTCCTACGGCGGCGGCTACGAGTCGTACCTGGAGGAGCGGGAGATCGCCCGCAGGCACGCGCGTGAGGAGTACGAGGAGTACGCGTCCACGCGGTCGTCGCTGGAGGAGCGCGCCCGGGCGCAGCGGGCGTGGATGGAGAAGGGCGTGAAGAACGCCCGCCGCAAGGCGCCCGACAACGACAAGATCGGGCGCAAGTTCCGCACCGAGGCGACCGAGAAGCAGGCTTCGAAGGCGCGGCAGACCGAGCGCCTGATCGAACGCCTGGACGTGGTCGAGGAGCCGCGCAAGGAGTGGGAGCTGCGGATGGAGATCGCCGCCGCGCCCCGGTCCGGTTCGGTGGTGTCGGTGCTGCGGGCGGCGGTGGTGACCCGCGGGTCGTTCACGCTGGGGCCGGTGGACCTGCAGGTGGACTGGGCGGACCGGGTCGCCATCACCGGGGCCAACGGCTCGGGCAAGTCGACGTTGCTGGCGGCGCTGCTGGGCCGCGTCCCGTTGACCTCGGGTTCGGCGTCCCTCGGCTCGGGCGTGGTGGTCGGCGAGATCGACCAGGCGCGTGGTTTGTTCCTGGGCGACGAGCCGTTGCTGGACGCGTTCGGCGCGGCCGTGCCGGACGTGCCGCCCGCCGACGTGCGCACGTTGCTGGCGAAGTTCGGGCTCAAGGCGGCGCACGTGCTGCGGACGGCGGCGTCGCTGTCGCCCGGTGAGCGCACCCGTGCCGCGTTGGCCCTGCTCCAGGCGCGCGGGGTCAACCTGCTCGTGCTGGACGAGCCGACGAACCACCTCGACCTGCCCGCGATCGAGCAGCTGGAGTCCGCGCTGGACTCCTACCAGGGCACCTTGCTGCTGGTCACCCACGACCGCCGGATGCTGGACGCGGTGCGCACGACCCGCCGCCTGGCCGTGGCGGCGGGTCGCGTCACCGAGCTGTAGGGCCCTAGCGGTTGCCCTTGACCCACTGGTCCCACGGGATCTGCCAGTCGCCGAAGCCGTCCCACGACTCCAGCACCGGGCCGCCCGAGTTGGTGACGATCACGACGTCGCCCTGCTTGGAGTTGTCGAACACCCACTTGGCGTTCTCGGGCGAGAGGTTCAGGCAGCCGTGGCTGACGTTGCGGTGGCCCTGGTCGCCGATGGACCACGGCGCGCTGTGGAAGAAGATGCCGGAGTTGGACATCCGGTAGGCCCAGTCGACCGGGGTGACGTAGCCGCCCGCCTCCAGCGACAGGCCGTAGGTGCGGGAGTCCATCACCATGTGGGCGTGCTTCTCCATCAGCACGTAGGTCCCCGTGGGGGTCGGGTTCTGCGCGTCGCCCATGGAGGTCGGCATGGTGCGCACGACCTGGCCGTTGACCTTGGTCACGACCTGGTGCGTCTGACCGTCCGCCTCGTGCACGACGGCGTCGCCGATCGTGGTGTTGATCACACGGTCTTCTTCGCCGTACACGCCGTTGCCCACGTGCTTGCCGTAGATCTTGGCGTTGATCGTGATCTTGGTGCCGGGCGTCCAGTAGTTCTGCGGCCGCCAGTGCGCCGTCTTCTCGTCGAACCAGTAGAAGGCGCCCTCGACGCGCGGCACCGTGGTGATCGAGATCATCGCCTCGGCGGCGGCCTTGTCCGCGATCGGCTCGTCGAAGTAGAACGCGAGCGGCTGGCCGACGCCGACCGTCGTGCCGTCCTGCGGGTTGACCGACAGGTAGGTCAGCGTGCGCGGCTTGACGGTGGTGAAGGTGGAGGTCTTGGTGACCGGCTTGCCGTCCGCGCCCTCGCCCGTCACGGCCAGCGTGTAGGTCTTCTGGTAGCCGAGCGGCTCGGTGTTGGTCCACTGCAGACCGTCGGGGCTCACCTGGCCGGCCACGGCCTTGCCCTCCGGGTTGGTCAGCGCGACCGACGTGATCTTGCCGTCGGTGGCGGTGGCGACGACCGGCACGCCGGGCTGCACGTCGACCGCCGCGTCCGCGGGGCCCGTGGTCAACGACACGGGCTTGGGCGGCGGTGTCGACGACGTAGTGGTGGTGGTTGATTCGCCGCCCGCGTCCCCCGTCGCGGCCGAGCCGGAAGAACAACTCGTGACCAACGTCGCGACCAGCCCGATCGCGACGATCCCCAGCGCTCGGCGCGCCCCCCGCTTGCGGTACATCCCCGTCCTCCGCTTCGTCCCCAGAACGCCGTGACAGTCCGCAACAGGAGTCTGTCGGCGCCCCTGACAAGGTGACGCCTGGAGGGTTGACGATGTTGCCCGAGATGCTGGATCGTTACCAAGGCGAAGTTCCCCCTGCATCAGGGCGACACACCCACCCTGACCAGGCGATTGGGAGCCCGGTCGGACGCTGTGCTAATGTTCTTCACGTCGGACGGAGCAAGAGAGTCCGAGCGCCGCTAGCTCAACTGGCAGAGCAGCTGACTCTTAATCAGCGGGTTCGGGGTTCGAGTCCCTGGCGGCGCACAACACAGCGAGAGGGTCACCATTCCGGTGGCTCTCTTGTTGTCTTTCCCGGCGATGAACGCCACGAAGGAGCGGGTGGGAACTCGTTCTTCCCACCCACGTCCTCAGGTCGGCGCCTCGGAGGTTCCACCACCGGTACTGCCGGCTCTACCTATGTCGGGTTCCATCAGAGCTCCTCGTTCGAGTCGCGACACCGCTGCGCGGTCGTCATCCGATGCGGCCGGGCCATTGCACAACGCACGCCGAGCTGCCCAGGTCGGCTTCGGCGGCCGTTGCCGTCGGGCCGCCGAGCACGAATGCGACGACGGCGAGTGAACCGATGAGCGGGGCAGCAATCTTCCGCATTGCGCGGGACACGTGGGTACGCACGGGCGCAGTAGATCACCCGCCCCAGTGGTCCGTTCACACGGGGGTGGTCCTCGTCCGGGTGTCACCCACCCGTCAGAGAAGAGCGGCGACACCATTGATGCATAACTATTTTGTTGTCTCACTCAACATTCACTGGATCAGGTGACGTCCTTTCCTGTCAGTTCTTACGCTCAGTGATCTCCCGGGCGGGGGTCCCGGTGAAGTCGGGTGCCGCCCCACGAGGCTCAGGAATGGCACTGCGAATGGTCTTCACATCAGCCAGGTGTTCCGTCACCACCTCGGCCTCCACCTCCTGCACCCCTCGCAGCACCCCGGCGGCCAGCCGGAACCGCTCTTCGGCCTCGTCCAACCGCCCGAGGGCCACGAGCGCGTGACCCCAGACGTGCAGCGCGCGCCCCTGCCCCGCACGTGCCCCTAGGACGTGACACGTGGAAACCGCCTCTTCAGCGTGGCCGATCGCCTCACCGAACCGGCCCAGGTCGTACTCCACCTCGGTGAGGGTGACGAGCGCGTCGGCCGTGCGCGCGCGATCACCGCCGATCGGGTGCAGCGCCAGGGCTTCGTGGAGCCGGCGCAGGGCCTCCTCGTGCTCGCCCCGCTCGAAGTGGAGCCGCCCGACGTCCGTGAGGGTGGTCGCCACTCCCCTGATGTGCCCTATCGAACGACGGATGGCGAGCGCCTGGTAGTAGTGCTCCAACGCGAGGTCGTCCTGCTCCGCTTTGCGGTACGCGTTCGCGAGTTCATTCAGGGCGTACGCCTCGCCGTCGCGGTAGCCGGACCTGCGCGTCGCCTCCAAGGTTTCCCGGTACAGCTCGATCGCCGCGCCGACCTCGCCCAGGGCCAGGCGGATTCCGGCCAGGTTGTGCGAGCAGATGAGTTGGATCTCGTGCGCGCCGATCGCCTCCGCCAGGTCGGATCCGGCTTTGAAGTGCTCTTCCGCTTCGGCGTACTTGCACAACCGGTACAGCACCATTCCGACATTGCTGTGCGTGCCGCTCAACGCTTCCAGGTCGCCGAGCGCGGCACACGATTTGAGCGCCGCCCGGTGACTGATGAGGACGTCCTCGAAATGCCCGGACCGGTCGTAGGCCTCGTGGAAATTCGCGGAGAGCCGCCACGCGTGCGCGTGGAATCCGTGGCGCACGGCTTGCGGCACCGCGGCGACCAGGTTCGCCCGCTCCCTGGTGAGCCACCGCAACGCGTCCGACTGGTCCGCGAGCGGCACCGGCTTCGCCGACATGCCGGGCAGTGGCGGCACCGGCGAGGTCTGGGGGTCCAACAAGTGTGCCGCGACCCCGGACGAAGCCAGGTACCAGTCCAGCAGCCGCGTCATCGCGTGCTTGCGCGCCTGCGCGGGCTCGTCGCGGCGCACGAGGTGCAGGGCGTAGCCGTACAGCGTGTCGTGCAGCCTGAACCGCCGCGGCACGGCGCCGTAGTCCAGCAGGTTGCTGCGCACCAGCGTGCTGAGGTGCGCGCTGACCGCGTCGTAGGGCTCGCCCAGGAGCGCGACCGCCGCGTCGACGCAGAACTCGGCCGTCGGGTTCAGCGCCAGCAGCCGGAACATCCGCGCGGTGTCCGCGGGCAGGTCGCGGAACGACCAGGAGAACGCCGCCGGCAGCGTGGCGCTCTCGTCGTCGCTGTCGTGCACCGATCCGAGGATCCCGAGCCCTTCCTGCCCCTTGAAGTCCTCCACGAGATCGCCGATCGGGGTGTCCGGCCGGTTCGCGACGTGCTGCGCGATGATCCTCAGCCCGAGCGGCAGGCCGTCCACCAGACCGGCCAGGTCCCGCAGCGCCGCGGGGTCGGCGTCGGAGCGCTGGCGGCCGATCTCGTTGCGCAACAACGTGATCGACTCCACCGTCGACAGCGGCGGCACGGGCACGAGGTCGACGTGGTCGAGGACCTTCAGCCCCATCAGCCTGGTCCGGCTCGTGATGATCGTGAGGCACTGCGGCGTCGCGGCCAGGACCGGCCTGACCTGCGCGCTCTCGTGCGCGTCGTCGAGCAGGACCAGCATCCTGCGGTTGCCCAGCACCCGGCGGAGCTCGAGCTGCCGCTCGCCGCCGGTGGCGGGTATTCGCTCGGCGCCGAGCGACCTCAGCAGGAACGCCAGCACGTCGTCGGGCGCGACCCGCGTGCCTGGGCTGGCGCCGCGCAGCTCGAGGTACAGGTTGCCGTCCGGGAACCGGTCGCGGTGCCGTGCCGCCCACTTGAGGGCGAGCTGGCTCTTGCCGACGCTCGGCATCCCGTGCAGCGCGACGACCCGGCCCTGGTCGCCCTCGCCGAGCAGGGCGTCGAGCCTGGCCAGCAGGTCGTCGCGGCCGGTGAAGCTGCGCGCGGGCGGCGGCAGCTGGTGCGGCGCCGTCGTGCCCGACACCGCGGTGCTCTCCTGCTTGCGCAGGATGCTCTTGTAGAGGTCCCGCAGCTCCGGCCCGGGTTCGGCGCCGACGTGCTCGAACAGGCGCTGGCAGAACACGGCGTAGAAGTCGAGCGCCGTGGAGTAGCGGCCCAAGGCGTCCAGGGAGCGCAGGTACAGGCCGGCGAACGCCTCGTCCGGGGCCTGGGTCGCGGTGAGCCTGCCCGCTTCCGCCATCACCTCCAGGTGCTCGCCCAGTTGGCGCTGGCTGTCCAGCAACGCGTAAAACGCGGGCATCCGGTCGAATGTCTCCATCTGGTCACGACAATGGTCCGCCCACGCCCCGCCGAGCTCTTCGAGGGGTCGGCCGTTCCACTGCGAAAGCGCCTCGCGCAGCAATGCCTTGGCTTCGCGGTGGTCACCCCGAGAGGCCGCTACCCGACCCATCTCCGCCAATTTGCGGAAACGGTGGTAGTCGATCAGGTCCGCCTGCGCCAACACCAACCGATAAGCGTTGCCCTCCTTCGGTATCGAGGCGCCTGTCCCCGATTTGGCCAGAATCGAGCGCAGTCTGCTGACGATCGGCTGCAGGTTTCGTTTCACCTGCTCCGGACCGCTGTCCGGCCAGAGCACCTGCGCGATGGTGTCCACTTGGACCGGTCTCGGGAAGTAGTACAGGAGCAATGTGAGCACGCCGCGGTGCTTGGCCGGCCCGAGATCGCAATCATTCCCGTCGATGTGTAATCGCGTCTTGCCGATGATCTTGAACTCCACCAGCGCCACCCTTTCGCTGGCCAACTTGCCCTTGGGCACAGTGTGCTTCACTGGGAGGAAGTTCCGCAGGCTCGTTTACCCATTTTCGTCCGAATTGCCTATTTGGCGGCCGGCGATCGGCAGATGCAAGCGGACTGCAAGTTCCCGGCAAACCGGTCCGTCACTCTTCTCCCGAGGGTTGGAGCGCGAGGGGGAGTGCATGACACGTCCAGAGTGGCCGCGAGTGCCGATCGGGCTCGACGCGTCGCAGTGGGTCAGCCGCGCCGGGTGCCTTCCGGTGCTCGCCGTGGTGCACACGGTCACCAGCGGGCAACGTCTGCTGGAAGCCGTGGAGCTGATCGAGACGGACACGAGGCTGCAGGTCGTCTTCACCCAGGCGCCTGACGTCTTCAGCAACGGGGTGGCGGAGTTCCTGCGGTCCACCGGGGGCGTCGTGTGGCCGTGGGAGCTGGCGGTCCGGCAGGAGTTCTCCTTGGCCGTCGCCGCGTCCTACGGCGGGCTGCACGAGCTGCACGCGCCGCTGGTGGTGATGCCGCACGGCGCGGGCTACGGGAAGTCCTTCACCACCGGTGGCGAGCCGGTGGTCTACGGGTTGGACGCACAACGGCTCCTGCACAACGGCCGTGTGCTGGCGAGCGCGCTGGTGCTCGCGCACGACGACGAGCGGGAGGTGCTGCGGCGGCAGTGCCCGCAGGCGCTCGACGTCGCCGTCGTGGCCGGCGACCCGGCCTACGACCGCCTGGTCGCGAGCCTGCCGCGGCGCGACGCGTACCGGGCCGCGCTGGGCATCGAGCCGGGTCAGCAGGCCGTGGTGGTCAGCTCCACGTGGGGGCTGGACTCGCTGTTCGCCAGGTTCGAGGACCTGCTGCCGAGCCTGCTCGAAGAGCTGACGCCGCAAGGGTTCCGAGTGGTGGCTCTGGTGCACCCGGGAGCGTGGTTCGGCCACGGTCGGCGGCAGGTGGACGCGTGGCTCGCGGAGTGCCGGGACGCGGGGCTGGTGGTGGTCGGCCCGCACGTGGACTGGCGGGCCGCGGTGATCGCCGCCGACCACGTCGTGGCCGACCACGGTTCGGTCGGCGTGTACGCGGCGGCCATCGGCCGGCCGGTGGTCCTGGTCGACGCGCCGGTGCGGGTCGCGACGTCCGGCGGGTCCGCGCAGGAGCTGTTGCGGCACCTGGCGCCCAGGCTCCAGGCGGGGTCGCCCGTGCGACCGCAGCTGGAGCTGGCCGCCGCACGTGCGGCCGAACTGGGCGAGGTCGTGCGCGAGCGGCTGACCTCCGAGCCCGGCCGGGCCTCCGCCCGGTTGCGGCAGATCATGTACGAGCTGCTGGACCTCCCCGAACCGGGACGGCACCGCGCCGTGCCGCCGGTTCCGACACCACCCGAGGAGACGCCGTGACCGAACCGATAGTGCGGTGGACGAGCGGGTCGGACCGCTTGGCCGACGTCGTCGTGCGCGAGGTGTCCGGTGTGGACGGTGACGATCCCACCGCCGCGCTGCTGCGCGACAACCCGTTCGCCGCGATGGCCGTCGCCGTGTCTACCGATCGGCTGGTGGTGCGGACCGAGCTCGGCCAGGTGGTCGAGCTCGCGCCCGCGGCCACCGCGGCGCGCTGCCTCGACGTCGAGGCGGTCGTGGCGTCGGCCGCCCAGTCGCTCTACGCGTGGCACGTGGCACGACTCGACCTGCGCGCGCTGCGGTCGCGTGGGCTGCCCGTGTGGTGCGCGGAACACCGGGCACGGCGGTCAGCCGTCGCGTGCGGGTGGCTCCGGGTCGTCGTCGTCCCGGGCGTGCAGTCGTTGAGCGATGCCGTCGGCCTTTGAGGAGCCGATCTCGGTGTAGAGCCGCAGGGCCTGTCTCCAGTGCTCTGCGGCCCGCCCGGGGTCGCCCTGCCGTTCGGCGCACTCCGCGAGCAGTTGGTGGGACTCCGCCATCCCCTGTTTGGAGCCGAGCGCGCTCAGCTCGTCCAGCGCGCTCCGTGCCGTCCGGGCGGCGAGCGGCAGGTCGTCGGCACGCAGGTACGCCGCGGCCTGCGCCACCACGACCCGTGCCTGGTTGTAGGGGTCCGGTGGCTCCAAGCCGCGGAACTGCGCCGTCGCCTCCAGCAACGCCCGCTGCGCCTCGTCGACCCGGCCGAGCCCGGTCAGCGCCCGGCCGAGGTTGATCAGCGTGAGGCCGAGGCTCCGCCGCGCGCCCAGGTCCCGGTTGGTCCGGGCCAACCGCTCGAACAGCCCGACCGCCTCGGCGAGCCTGCCACCGGCCACGTGCAGCAGCGCGAGCGCCTCTTCCGCGTCGGCGGCGCCGCGCCGGTCGTCGATCTCCTCGGCGACGGCGACCGACGCCCGCAAGTGCTCCTCGGCCTCCTCGAACCTGCCCACCGTGGTGCACACCAGGCCGAGCCGCTTGAGCATGTCGGCCTCGGCGAGCCGGTTGCCCCACCGGCGTGCCGCCTCCACGCCGCGCCGGTCGACCTCCAGGCGGTCGCGATAGTGCTTGTGGTGCAGGAACAGGGGCCAGAGCACGTCGGACAGCTGCCAGGCCAGCGCCCACCAGCCGCGTTCCTCCGCCACCAGGCCGCACGTGATGAGGTTCTGCCGCTCCTCCTCCAGCCACGCCAGCGCCGACTCGCGGTCCGCGAACTCCGGCACGCCCTCGGGCCGCGCCAGGAACTCGTAGGCCTGCCTGCGCCGGTGGGGCGTGACGACGAGGTCGGCCGCCATCGCACCGGCGAGGTACCACTCGACCATCCGCCGCACGGCGTGCGCCCGCTCGTCCGGGTCGTCCTCGGAGTTGGCCTTGTTGCGCGCGTGCAGCCGGAGCAGGTCGTGGAAGCGGTACCGGCTCTCGCCGACCGACTCGACCAGGTTGCCGTCCACCAGTTCCTCCAACAACGCGTGCGAGGTGTCCTGCGCCAGCACCGAGGTCGCCACCGAGGCGCCGAACTCGCGACCGGGGTGCAGCGCGAGCCGGCGGTAGAGGGCCGCGGCGGTCGGTCCGAGCGCGCGGTAGGACAGGTCGAAGGTCGTCTGCACGGACAGCTCCGGCGCCGACAGCATCGACAGCCTGCTGCGCTCGTCGCTCAGCTCGGTGACGATCTTCTGCACGGACCACTTGGGTCGGCTGGCGAGCCGCGCGGCGGCCACCCGGACCGCGATCGGCAGGCCGCCGCACATGCCGACCAGCGCCTCGGCCCGTTCGGGATCGTCGTCGATCCGGCGTTTGCCCACCACCTTCGCCAGCAGCCGGACCGCCGACAGCTTGCCGAGCGGACCGACGTCGACCAGTCGTGCGCCCTCGGCCACCAGTCCGGTCAACCGGTTGCGGCTGGTCACCAGGACGGCGCTGGCGGGCGAGTTCGGCGCGAGCGGGCGCACCTGCGCGGCCGAGTAGGCGTTGTCGAGCAGGACCAGGAGCTTCTTGTCCGCGGTCATCGAGCGGTAGAGGGCGGCCTGCTCGGCGATCTCCAGCGGCACCTCCCTGGACGGCACGCCGAGGCTGCGCAGGAACAGGCCGAGCGCGTCCTCCGGCGACACCGGCTCGGATCCGCTGAACCCGGCGAGGTCGACGTAGAGCTGCCCGTCGGTGAACCGGTCGCGCGCGGTGTGCGCCCAGTGCAGCGCGAGGGCGGTCTTGCCCACCCCGCCGGGACCGCTCAGGACCGCGAACATGCGGATTCCGTCGCGCCGGTTGTCGGCCAGCGCCTCGTTCAGCTCGGCCAATTCCGCGGCCCGGTCGGTGAAATGCACCGGAGCGCCCAATAATTGCCGCGGCACCGGCGGCGGTGTGGACGGTGCATTGTGGAACGCTATCCCCCCGTGCACCACGGCCGCCTGCACCGCGCCGCCGGAGACGGACCCCGACAAGGTGTTACCCCGCTCGGCCGCCTGGTCCGGGCCCTGATCTGATCGCGACATCCGCTACCCCCGTGGCGTGTCAATTCGACCAACAACACGACCGTACGGTATGCCAGTACGGAACACATTCCCCTACTTCGGCAATTCGCTCTCCGTTCGGACCAGTGGGATCGTGACCGCGGTCACCCGATTCGATCCCGAGGTAATGAATTAGGGGTCACCCGAACGCGAGCGCGATCCGCCGGGCCGCCAGCAGCCGGGTCCGCCGGACGTCCTGGTCGATCACCGCGTCCGCGTTGCGGTCGAGGCGGTCGTAGGACTTGGCCAGCAGCCAGTGCGCGGCCTCGCTCCCGATCGGGTTCAGCGGGCCCTGGTCGGCCAAGCGGGTGCGGGCGGTGACGACGTCCCTGGTGACGAAGGCGGTGCGCACCTCGCCGCCCGACAGCTCGTCGATCAGGAACACCATGGCGTGCTCGGCGCGGGCGAACGTGTACGTGCAGATCAGGGCCAGGTAGCCGGCGTCGATCGAGCGGTCGCAGATCCAGGCCCCGCCGACCACCAGGTCCGGGCCCGCCGGCGTGACGGCGCTCGCCGCCCACTCGCGCGGACGCCCGGTGAGCACGGCGGCCAGGACGCGCAGCAGGGCGTGGTTGCGCCGGCTGGGCAGCGACACGGCGTGCTCGATCAGGCCCGCCCAGAACTCCTCGTCCGGCCGGAGGTCCGCGACCGCGCTGCTGACCGTCAGCTCGGCCTCCAGCGGGTCGAGCAGCTGCGGCAGGGCGCGGCAGCGGTGGACGACCTGTCGCTGCGCCACGGTCAGCGGCGTCCCCTGTGGACGGTTCACCACCACGATCGGCCGCCGCTTCGGCACCTGCGTCTTCCGGCTCACCGCGCGAGGCTGGCACGTCGGGGGTCGGGTCGGGCCGCAACGCGCACCGGGTGCGGCGACACCACACCCGAAAGGGGACAATCGGCGGTCGTGGACTCCCTGCGCGAGGCGTTGTGGCGGGCCGCGGCGAACCGCCGGGCCCGGCTGCCGCGCACCTCCTCCCTCCCACCGGCCGAAGTGGACGACGCCGTCCAGGCGGTGCTGAGGCGTGCCTTCGATCACCTCTGGGAGCACGGCTGGCTGCCCTACGACGTGTACGAGGTCGTACGGCGCAACGAGGACGAGCGCGCGTTGTCGTTCCTGGTCGACTCGTTGGCCATCGAGGCGTCCCGCTACCCGGCGTTGCACCCGCGCTGGCGGGAGCAGCTGGCGGAGATCGGGGCGACGGTGTGGTGGGACACCTCCCAGCCGCACGTCGACCAGTGGGCGAGCAGGCACATCGAGCTGCGCGAGGACGCCGTGGCCGCCGCGGTGGCGGCGCTGGCGGTGCTGGTCACGTTGCCGGGCCTGCCGGTGATCGTGCCGAAGCCGGGCACGCCGCTGGCCGAGGTCGACCACCACCACGTCGACCCGAAGATCCTCAACCGGGTGCGCGGCCTGTTGGCCAAGGCGGAGTCGACCGCGTTCCCGGACGAGGCGGAGGCGCTGTCGGCCAAGGCGCAGGAGCTGGTGACGCGGCACGCGTTGGAGCGGATGCCCTTGGAGGCGCCGACGACGACGTCACGCCGGTTGTGGCTGGACAAGCGGTACTTCGACGGCAAGGCGCACGTCGTGCACGTGGTCGCGGAGGCGAACCGCTGCCGCGCCGTGGTGTACGACCTGGGGTTCGTGGCGCTGGTCGGCGAGGAGCTCGACCTGGAGATCGTGGAGCTGCTGTCGGCGTCGTTGCTGGTCCAGGCGACGCGGGCGATGGTCGCGGCGGGCGACAAGGCGCGCAAGGGCGACGAGGCGCGGTCGGCGGCGTTCCGCAAGTCGTTCCTGCTGTCCTACGCGCACCGGATCGGGGAACGGCTGCGGACGGCGAACGAGGTGCCCGACGACGACCGGCTGCTGCCCGTGCTGGCCGAGCGCAAGAAGGCGGTGGAGGAGTACTTCGGCGCGATGTTCGCCCGGACCGTCGCCAAGACGACGCCGGTGCGCAGCGCGGCGGGGTGGGACGCGGGCCGTTCGGCCGCGGACCGGGCCAACCTGTCGATCACCTGACCTGCGGGTTCGCCGGAACTGTCGGTGGTCGTCCGTACTCTCCGCGTCATGACCACCGCGATGGAAGTGCGCCGGCTGTTCAACGTCACGCAGGAGACCCGGTTCCACTTCAACCACTGGTTCAGCGGGCGCAAGCACGTCGTGGCGCACGTGATGGCGCACGAGTCCGTCGCCGTGCACCGGATCACCCCCGACGAGGTCGAGGCCGCGTGCCGCAGCGCGCCGCGGCCTGGTCCGACCGACGTGCCGGAGATCCGGGACTGGCGGCCCGACTTCGCCTTCGCGCACGTGGCCCACCACGTGGTCGAGGCGCTGGGCCGATTACCCCGCTGGCCGGAGTTCCGGGAGTTCTGCGAGGCCGACGAGCAGGCGCGGGGGATGTTGTGGACGCCTGCTCGTGAAGTGATCGCCGAGGTGGGGCCGGAGGGGCGTGCGGCGCTGCGCAACCGCGTGGTGTCCGACTTCCTGGGGTTCCTGCGTGACGTGCACGTGGTCGCGGTGCTGCGCGGGCACGGGCTGGACGTGCGGGTGCACCCGTTGGCGGACACCGTGTTCAAGGTGGACGCGTGGGTGGAGCGGCTGATCGTCAACCCGCGCGGCGGCGGGCAGCGTTCGGCGGACCTGCTGGTGCACGCCATGCCGCCGTTCTTCTTCACCGACCTGGGGATCACCGAGTTCACGCAGGTCGGCGCGGCCCTGCTGCCGTCACGCACCCAACTGGACCGCGCGGCACGGCGGCTGCGGGACGTGCTGCACCCGGCATGAGGGGAGGCCAGGCACAGGTCCGGCCGTCGTGAGCGCCGGCGGGTGCAGGGAGGTTCCGGACCGGCTCGGGCCGTGGCGAGCGCCGGCGGAACAGGCGCATGAGCCATCATGGCCGGGTGCCGAACCTGGAGACGACGGACGACGTCCGCGCCCGGATGAGCAAGCAGCGTTCCCGTGACACGGGCATCGAGGTCGCGTTGCGGCGCGAGCTGCACCGGCTGGGGCTGCGGTACCGGGTGCACCAGCGGCCGGTGCGCGCGGTGCGGCGTGAGGCGGACGTGGTGTTCGGGCCGGCCAAGGTGGCGGTGTTCGTGGACGGGTGCTTCTGGCACGGCTGCCCGGAGCACGGCACCTGGCCCAAGCGCAACGGCGAGTTCTGGCGGACCAAGATCGAGACGAACCAGGCGCGTGACGCGAACACCGACCAGGTGCTGGCGGACGCGGGGTGGCTCGCGGTGCGGGTGTGGGAGCACGAGGACCCGGCCGTCGCGGCGAGTCGGGTGCGGACCACGGTGTTGCGGCGTCGCGGTCGGCTAGCCTGAGCCCGTGCTGTCCATGATCGACCTGTTCGCCGGCTGTGGCGGCATGACCGCGGGGTTCACCGCGGCGGGCGGCTACTCGCCGGTGATGGCGGTCGAGTGGGACCTGCACGCGGCGGCGACGTACGCGGCGAACTTCGGTGACGACCACATCCGCTGGTCGGACATCGCGGCCGTGCCGGACAGCGCGATCCCCGAGGTCGACGTGATCGTGGGCGGCCCGCCGTGCCAGGGGTTCTCGAACCTGGGCTCGAAGGACGTCGACGACCCGCGCAACTCGTTGTGGCGCGAGTACCTGCGGTTCGTGCGGAAGGCCCGGCCGAAGGTGTTCGTGATCGAGAACGTCGACCGGTTCCTGGCGTCGACGGAGTTCGCGTTGCTCCAGGCCGAGACCGAGGGCTACGAGCTGAGCTTCGGCATCCTGCTGGCGGCGGATTTCGGCGTGCCGCAACGGCGTCGGCGCACGATCGTGATCGGCTCGCGGATCGGGCGCGTCCCGCTGCCGGTCGCGACGCACCCGCGCGGGCAGTGGCACACCGTGGGCGACGTGCTCCGCGGCCTGCCCGAGCGGCCGGTGACGACCGCGTTGCCGAACTCGGTGGTGGAGTTCTTCGGTCGGGAGCTGCCGGGGCCGTTCAAGAGCCCGGACCTGCACATCGGTCGCAACCCCACGCCGTTGTCGCTGGAGCGGTACCGCCACGTCCCGCCGGGCGGTGGGCGGTTCGACGTGCCGACGGAGCTGCTGCCGCGGTGCTGGCGGGAGAAGAAGAGCGGCACGACGGACGTGATGGGCCGGCTGCGGTGGGACGAGCCGTCGGTGACCATCCGCACCGAGTTCTACAAGCCCGAGAAGGGCCGCTACCTGCACCCGCAGTGGGAGCCGGGCGAGGACGGCCACCGGGTCGACCGCCCGATCACGCACCTGGAGGCGGCGCGGCTGCAGTCGTTCCCGGACTCGTTCGAGTGGTGCGGCACGAAGATCGAGGTGGCCAGGCAGATCGGCAACGCCGTGCCGCCGTCGTTGGCGAGGGCCATCGCCGAGCACCTCAAGCCCTACCTGACGGGCACCGAGCCGACCGCGCCGACCTGCCCGCTCTGCCCCTGACCTCCCTGCCCTCCCGCCCGCGACCCCGGGCTTCCGGCCCGCTCCCCCACCCTGCGGCCCCGTCCGTTGCCCGATCGCCGACGGCCCGGAATTGTCAGACCCCTCCGCTAGCGTCATCACCATGACGACAACCACGTATGAGAACGCGGTCCGCATCGGCTCCACGACCTACCAGGTGGTCGCCACCGCCGACCCGGACCTGTCCGTCGACCTGGCCGGTGTCGACGCCTCGGGTGTCCTGGTGGCCGAAGGCACCATCCGCCTGCCCGCGGACGCCGGCGCGAAGATCGGCAAGCTGCTGGCGCAGGTGCTGGAGGCGTTGAGCAGGTTGAGCACACCGTCCTCGCCCTCGGCCCGCGACCGCCCGGCCAACGCCAACCAACCGTGGACCCAGGAGCTGGACGACGGCCTGCGCGCCGACTGGCTGGCCGCCGGCGCCGGAACCCCGACCGCCGACCTGATCCGTTCGATCGCCAAGCGGCTGGAACGCTCCCCCACCTCGATCAGGTCAAGGCTGGCCAGGGTGGGCTGCGACCCGGACGTCCCCGGCCGGGAGCTGTCCTCCGACGGCGCGCAGGTGTTCCGGGTTCAGGGTCGGGATCAGGGGTGGGTCAGGGGCAAACCCGATTCGGGAGGGGAGGGCGTCGAGTGATGCTCGTGGTGGACGCATAGGGCGGGGAAAGGACTTCTCGTGGAGATCACCGGGCTCATCTCGGCGCTGTTCATCGGTGTGGTCGTCGGTGGCCTCGGGCGGCTGGTCGTGCCGGGCAGGCAGAAGATCTCGATGCTGATGACGGTGCTGGTCGGTGTCGCGGCGGCCTTGGTGGGCACCTTCGCGGCGTCGATCATCGGCGTCTCGAACACCTCCGGCATCGACTGGATCGAACTGGCCCTCCAAGTCGGCCTGGCCGCCGTCGGCGTCACCGCCCTGGCCCGCAGGAGGTCCCGCCAGCCCCAGTAACCACCCTGACCACCGGCAGGCCGCCCGGTCCAACCCCGTCCGGCCTGCCACCACCCCCTGCCCACCACGCACCTGCCCGCACGGGCCAACCTCGCCGCAACCCGACCCCGGGACCGCGGGCAAGGGCCCGGCCTCACCCAGGCGAGCAGCCGCCCGACTCGATCCCGGCCGGCAGGTTCAACGCGGGTACGCGGGTACGCGGGTACGCGGTTGGGCGGTGCGGCCGTGCGCGTGGGCCACGCGGCGTCACCAGGTACGTGGGGCCAGCGGTGCGGCTGGGCCGTGGGGCGGGTCGGCGTCGCCGGCCAACTTGGCCGGCGGTGCGACCGGATGCGGAGGCGGCGGGTCAGCGCGGCTGGGTCGTCGGACTGGTCGTACGCGCGGCGGCCGGGTGGTGCGGCGAGGTGCGTGAGGTGGATGGCGCGCGGCTGGGCAGCGTGTGGCGGGGGGTGTGCGGCGGGGGTGCGCCGGGCAGCAGGGGCGTGTGGTGGCGAGTGGTCAGGTGGTGCGGTTGGGAGTGGGTGGACCGTTTGGCGCGGAGGGCTGCGGTGTGAGGGCTGCAGTGGCGGCCCGGTTGGGGGCGGTGGCTGGCGGGTTGGGTGGCTAGGTGGGGTGGGAGGGGTGGTGGCGGGGTCGGGCGGGCGGTGGAGGGCTGGGTGGGGGTGGGTTGGGGGTGAGGTCGGGGTAGGCGCATAGTGCTGTTCGTGTTGGTGCTGCATGCGTTGGGCGTGGGTGGCGGGCGGGTTGGGGTTTGGGGTGAGGATTCGGCCTTCCCGGAGCGGGTTGGTGGGCGGTTGCCTCGGCGGGCGGTCCGGCATCCGTTTGCGGTTGGTGGGGATGGGCTCGCGCGGTTGGTTGGTGGGGTGGTCGGGGAGGTTTCGGTTCGGTTGCCCTCTTACGCCGGTGGGCCGGTCGGGTCGCCCGAGTTGGTCAGGGAGGCCGTCGGTGGGCGGCGGGGGGCTCTGCGGTGGCGGGAGTGGTTGGTTCCCGTCGTGTGGGTGGAGGGGGTGGCCGGGTCGCTGCCACCGGACTGTCGGGGTGGGGCTTCGTGGAAGTTCCTGGTCGACGTCCTCGAGTTCGGGCGGGAGTTGGTTCGGCGCGGGCGGGTGCTGCCGTCGTTGGACGGGGACGGGTTCGCGAGGTGGCGGGCCGCGTTGTCCGGGGTGGACGCGTTGCGCTTCGCGGCTTTGCGGGCGAGCGTGCCGCCGGCGTTCCTGGGCTCCGACGGACCCGGCGACCTGGTCCACGAAGTCCTGGACCGCGCGGTCGACCGTGAGGTCAGGGTGGCGTTGCGGGGTGCGCGGCCCAGCGGGGACGGGATGGTCGGGCAGTGGCTGAACGCGTTGGTGGACGAGCCGCGCGTGGTCGGTGAAGTGGGTGCGTTGCGGGCCAAGGTGGCGACTTGGCGGGCGAACGGGTTGCAGGACAGTCCTGTTCGGACCTGCTTCCGGCTCAGCTCGCCCGACCAGGGCGGCATGGCGAAGGACGGGTGGCGGGTCGAGTTCCTGCTCCAGGCCGTGGACGAACCCAGCGTCGTGGTGACGGCCGAACAGTTGTGGCACAAGCAGGACGCGGTGTTGCGGCGGTGGGTCGGCCGGCCGGAGGACGTGCTGCTCGGCGACCTGGGCCGGGCCGGTCGGCTCTACCCGGCGTTGGACCGGGCGCTGTCCGCCCGCCGACCGGTGGAGCTGGAACTGGACGTCGAAGGCGCCTACGACTTCCTCCAGCACGCGGCGGTGCTGGCGGAGGCCGGCTTCGGCGTGATGCTGCCCTCGTGGTGGCGGCAACCCCACCGCCTCGGGCTCCGGCTCACGGCCACCAGTCGCGGCACGGCGGGCCAGGTCGCCAAGGAGAGCGAACTCGGGCTGAAGGTCCTGGTCGACTACAAGTGGGAACTGGCCGTCGGCGACGAACGGCTGACCGAGGCCGAGCTCCAGTCCCTCGCCGAGGCCAAGGTCCCGCTGGTCCGGGTCCGCGGCCAGTGGGTGCACGTCGACCCGAAACGCCTCGCCGCGGGCCTGGCCTTCCTCAAGCGCGGCGGCGGGCAGATGACCGCCGCGCAGGTCCTGCTGCACTCCGGCCTGCACCCCGAGGACGCCGACCTGCCACTGCCGCTCAACGGCGTCAGCGCCACCGGCTGGCTCGGCGACCTGCTCTCCGGCGAGGTCGAGCACCACCTGGAGCCGGTCGGGCAGCCGAACGGCCTGGTCGCCGAACTGCGGCCCTACCAGCGGCGCGGCCTGGCCTGGCTCGCGTTCCTCGACCGGCTCGGCCTCGGCGCGTGCCTGGCCGACGACATGGGCCTCGGCAAGACCGTCCAACTGCTGGCCCTGGAAGCGCACAACCGCGCGCACGGCGCACGCCTGCCGACGCTGCTGGTCTGCCCGATGTCGGTGGTCGGCAACTGGCAACGCGAAGCCGCCCGCTTCACCCCCGGCCTGGAGGTGCGCGTCTACCACGGCGCGGACCGCGCCCTCGACACCGACTGCGACCTGGTCATCACCACCTACGCGGTCGTCGCCCGCGACGCCGGGAAGCTCGCCGACGTGAGCTGGGACCGGGTCGTGCTCGACGAGGCGCAGAACATCAAGAACAGTTCCACCCGGCAGTCGAAGGTCGTCCGCGCCCTGCCCGCACGGCACCGCGTGGCGCTGACCGGCACACCGGTGGAGAACCGGCTGGCCGAGCTGTGGTCGATCATGGACTTCGTCAACCCCGGCGTCCTGGGCACGGTCAACACGTTCCGCGCCCGCTTCGCCGTGCCCATCGAACGCCACCACGACGAGGACGCCGCCGTCCGCCTGCGCCGGATCACCGGCCCGTTCGTGCTCCGCCGCCTCAAGACCGACCCGCGGGTCATCACCGACCTGCCGGACAAGATCGAGGTCAAGCAGCTGTGCACGCTGACCGCCGAACAGGCCACGCTCTACCAGGCCGTGGTGGACGACATGCTGACCAAGATCGCCGAGGCGGAGGGCGTCAAGCGCAAGGGCCTGGTCCTGGCCACGATGTCCCGCCTCAAGCAGGTGTGCAACCACCCGGCGCAGCTCCTCGGTGACGGCTCGCGGGTCGCCGGTCGCTCCGGCAAGCTCGCCCGGCTGGAGGAGGTCCTGGACGAAGCGCTGGCCGACGGCGACAAGGCGCTGTGCTTCACCCAGTTCACCGCCTTCGGCTCGCTCGTCGTGCCCCACCTGGCCGCCCGCTTCGACACCGAAGTCCTCTACCTGCACGGCGGCACGCCGAAGCGGCAGCGCGACGAGATGGTGCGGCGGTTCCAGGCCGAGGACGGCCCGTCGATCTTCGTGCTCTCGCTGAAGGCGGGCGGCACGGGGCTCAACCTGACCGCCGCCAACCACGTCATCCACCTCGACCGCTGGTGGAACCCGGCCGTGGAGGACCAGGCCACCGACCGGGCGTTCCGCATCGGCCAGCGCAACCACGTGCAGGTGCGCAAGTTCGTCTGCGTCGGCACGCTGGAGGAGCGGATCGACCGGATGATCGAGGAGAAGCGCGGGTTGGCCCAGCTCGTGGTCGGCGCGGGCGAGGACTGGCTGACCGAGATGTCCACCGGCGAGCTGCGCGAGCTGTTCGCCCTGTCCGGGGAGGCCGTCGGTGACTGACTGGCACGGGTACCACCCGCCGGCGCGGCCGATCCGGGTCGAGGGCGGCCTCACGTTGCGCAGCAAGCGGGGCGACATCGCGCAGACGTGGTGGTCGCGCCGGTTCCTGGAGGTGCTGGAGTCGTTCGGCATGGCCGCGCGCCTCGCCCGCGGCCGGTCGTACGCGCGCACCGGCCAGGTGATGAGCCTGTCCCTGTCGTCAAGCCTGGTGGTGGCGCTGGTGACCGGGACGCGTCCCGAGCCGTACCGGGCGCGGATCGGGGTGCGGAAGTTCACCGACGACGACTGGCGGCGCATCGAGCACGCGCTGGCCGACCAGGCGATCTTCGCGGCCAAGCTGCTGGCGGGCGAGATGCCGCCGGAGATCGAGGACGTGTTCGCCGACCTCGGCCTCACCCTCTTCCCGAGCACCATGCGCGAGCTGCACATGGACTGCACGTGCCCGGACTGGGAAGTGCCGTGCAAGCACCTCGCCGCCACCTGCTACCTGCTCGCCGAGTCGTTCGACACCGACCCGTTCGAGATCCTGGCCTGGCGCGGGCGGTCCCGCGAGGACCTGCTCGACCGGCTGCGCGACCTGCGCGCGCCCATCCCTCCCGACGAGCCCGAAGCGCCGCAGGGACCGCGGGAGGACTCGTTCGAGGCCTTCTGGGCACGCCCGAAGGTCGCCGAGGTCGTGCCGGACGTGGTGGAGCCGACCACGCGGCGCCCGGACGCGCTGCTCGACCAGCTCGACCCGCTCGTCGTGGACGACCGTTCGGTGACCGACGAGCTGCGCCCCCTGTACCGGCGGCTCGCGCGGCCCTAGCGCCTGTTTCACAAGTCCGTGTTCGCGATAGTCGCGCCTGAGGCGGCTCCCGGGGGCACGGCCGAATGGGCCACATACAACAGCGGTATGCGGCCCATTCGGCC
>NZ_JBVJVK010000057.1:0-32073 GCF_055603705.1 Actinosynnema sp. NPDC037264
CCAACCCCGCATCCCACCCAACGGCGAATGGCACACCCACCGCCCCGACGGCACCACCACCAGAGCGAGCGACGACGGCTTCGTCCCCGGCACCAAGGACGCCGACAAGACCGACCTCGACCCCACCGACGCCCAAGATCGCGCCGGCGGCCCCGGGCGGCAGGAACGGCCGGTCGGCGGGCCGCTCCGGAACAAGATCGACGAAGTCCTGCCGCACGTCGACGACCCGCGGGTGCGCTCGCGGCTCGAACAGCTCTCGGCCGACGCCGACCGCCTCGACGCCCGGATCCGCGACGGCGAGATCCCCGAAGCGGCCGACCGGTTGCGGGAGATCCGGGACCTGGGCGACGAGCTCCGCGCCATCGGCGACGCCGACCCGGCCGTGGGGCGCGTGCTCGACCGAGGCCCGGACTTCGACAGGCTCGGCGTGCCGGTCGGGGAACCGCGGTTCATCCGGCCGGACGACGCGGCGTCGGCCCGCATCCCGGATGACGCCAAGGCGCTCTACGTGGTCCGGGACAAGTCGACCGGGGAAATCCTCAAGGTCGGCGAGACCACCGGCGGCGATCCCCTGAAGGACCGCTTCGGCCGCTACGCGTTGGCGGGCAGGCGGTTGGGCATCGACCTCGAGATCGAGGTGCGGGAGGTCAGCCTCCCCTCCGGTGGGCGGATCCGCTCCTACGAGCAGAGTTTGCGAGACCAGTTAGACTGGGGTGCCCGAGATCGACTTCCCTGGGACAACACGCCGGTCGAGAGCGTCGGCCCGCGATTGGGGAGGGTCGGTCCCGGGACGCCGTTCGAACCGCTTCCGGGTGGGAGCCGCCTGCGCCAGGAGGGGTGGTACTGGAACGAGCAGGGGCAGCTGGTGCCGCCGGACGGTGCCGAACCACCGACTTTCCGGCCGCAGAACGCGCCCCCGCCCGCGACCGAGGTGCGCGGGCTCATCGCCGACGCGAACGGGCACGTCGGCGCGGCGGCCGAGCGGGCCGGTGTCAGCGACCGGACCTTCTACCGCTGGATGGAGCGGTACAACCTCAGGCCGAGCGATTTCAGATAGGTAGCCGAATGCCGGACGAACTGCACTTCTGGGACCTCATCGCGCTGGGTTCGCGGGATCCCGAGGAACTCCGCCGCAGGATCACCGACATGTCCGAAGCCGAACTGGTCGACTTCTACTGGACCTACCACGAGCACGCCGCGAACCTGAAGGACGAGGAGTTCACCCGACACCTCGATCCGCCGGTCACCGAGGACTTCGTGGACGACGTCGCCCAGTGGGTCGTCGCCCAGGGCGAGGACTACTACGACGACATCATGATGACGCCGTCCAACATGCCACCGGACCTGCCCGAGGGCGCCAAGCCGTCGCCGTGGCCCGGCTTCACGTTCGGCGTCTACCAGGACCGGTACGGCGAGCCGCTCCGCCTCCGCGAAGACCCGCCGCCCGGCGCGTCCCCGAGGTCCTAGCCGGCCGGGGTCAGGGCCGGGTCGGCCCAGACGCCCACGCGTTCCGGGCCCGGGCAGTCGTCCGGGCGGTCCGCGGTCGACTCGACGCCGATGGTCAGCAGGCGCGCCCCGGTGACGGGGAGGTCCACCGGTTGCGGGGTGGGGCCGGTGTTCGCGAGTTCGGTCGCGCGGTGGTCGTCGAGCAGGACGTAGAAGTCGAGTTCTTTCGTCGCCAATGAATCGTCGGCGATCGCGACCTGGGCGGTGAAGCGGTCGTATTTGCCGTCCAGTGCGAATGTCAGCTGGGCGGACGAGCACCAGGCGCCGGTGGCGGAAACGGATTTGGTGTAGGTCACCTTCCGCACCTTTGCGGGAGCGGCCGTCCACGGGCTCTCCACGTACATGTCGTCGATCGAGCTGCTGTCGACCGGCGGCAGGTCGGAGAGCCAGACGGCGCCCGGTCTCGCCGCGGCGACGCTCTCCGCGGTCGTGGAAGTGCTGGTCGGAAGCCCGGCCTGCGGTGATGTGGTCGGCAGGGCGGCGGCGGTGGTGGCGGGTTCGGCGTCGAACGTGCTGCCGATCGCGATCCCCAGCGCCAGCACGGCCACAGCACCGGCCGACAGCCAAAGCGCCGGTCCCGGTTTGCGGCGCACGTGAGCGGTGTTCAAGTCCTGGTCATCCATGTCGGCGACCCCTTCAGGTCCAAGACGTGAGCCGAACTCGGGATAATGCCGGGTAATGCCTCGACCGGCGCAGCACGCTAACACCGAATCGGTCGGCACGCGTCGAGAACGTCAATTCGAGTGGTTTCGCGAGTTGTCCGCACAATTGCGGCGGTGGTTCGGAATGCGTCCCGCTCCGGGTGGTGGGACGGCGTCGACGGGATGCCCGGGGGAGGGGGACGAACCGCGTGAGCCGGCGTGTTGCCGGTTCGACGTATCACCGCGCCCCGTGCGTGCTCCATAGGGATATCGAGCATCGCGGGAGGGTGGAATGGGCCAGACGAGTGGCCGGGCGGTCCTGCAGGTCCACCCGACCAGGTTGTGCAACCTGCGCTGCCTGCACTGCTACTCCAGCTCGGGCCCGGACGTCGCCGAGTCCATCCCGATCTCCGTGCTGTCGGCGGTGGTCCGTGACGCGGCCGCGCTCGGCTACGACGTGCTGAACGTTTCCGGTGGTGAGCCGTTCCTGTACCCGGAACTGCCCGCGCTCCTGCGCGCCGCCCGCGCGGCCGGGATGCGCACGACCGTCACCACGAACGCGGTCGCGCTGACGCAGCGCCGCATCGGCCTGGTGCGCGGGCTGGTCGACCTGGTGGCCGTGTCGCTGGACGGCGACCGCGCCACGCACGACCGGATCCGTGATCGGGAAGGGTGCTTCGAGAAGGCCTTGGCGGGCATCCGCCGGCTCACCGAGGTCGGCCTCCCGGTCGGCGTGGTCACCACGTTGACCCAGGGGAATGCCACCCAACTGGGTGAAGTCGCACTGGCTGCGGTCCAGTCGGGCGCTCTCCTGCTCCAGGTTCACCCGTTGGAGCCGGAAGGCGCCGCGAACCGGTTGATGGCCGGTGAACGCCCGGACGCCGTCGAGCTGGCGTACGCGGCGGTGGAGCTGGGCCGCATCGCCGAGGAGCACGGCCTGGCCGTCCAGCTCGACGCCGTGCCGCGCACCATGCTGGCTCGCGAACCGGAGGCGTTCATGGCCGCGCCGGTCGACGACGGGCAACCCCTCGGCCGCTGGCTGACCCCGCTGGTGATCGAGGCGAACGGCGCGGCGGTGCCGGTGTCCTACGGCTTCGACCGCCGCTACGGCCTGGGCAACGTCCAGACCAGGCCGCTGGCGGAGCTGGCCCGCTACTGGGACGCGGCGCCGTTCCTCGCCCTGTGCCGCGCCACGTGGCAACGCCTGGTCGAAGGCCCGACCGGGCCCCTGATCCCCTGGTACGGCCACCTGGTCCGCGCGTCGAGGGCCCAACGCCCGGCGACGGCGGGTCGCTGACGGGACGCGGTCAGCGGGACAGGAGCTCCGCGGCCTCCAGCGTGTTGATCACCCGGTCGGGCGTCACGCCGCACTCCTCGGCACGCTCACAGCCGAACGACAGCCAGTCCAGCTGCCCCGGCGCGTGCGCGTCGCTGTCGATCGCGAACGAGCACCCCAGCTCGACCGCCAGCCGCAGCAGCCTGCCCGGCGGGTCGCGGCGCTCCGGCCGCGAGTTGATCTCCACCGCCGTGCCGTGCTCGACGCACGCCGAGAACACCGCCTCCGCGTCGAACGTCGACTCCGGCCGCCCCTTGCCGACCACCAGCCGTCCCGTGCAGTGCCCCAGCACGTCGACGTGCGGGTTGGACACGGCGGCCACCATCCGCCGCGTCATCTCCGGCGCCGCCATCCGCAGCTTCGAGTGCACGCTGGCGACCACGAGGTCGAGCCGCTCCAGCAGCTCGGGCCGCTGGTCGAGCGCGCCGTCGTCCAGGATGTCCACCTCGATGCCGGTCAGGATCCGGAACGGCGCCAGCTCGGCGTTCAGCTCCGCCACCACGTCCAGCTGCGCGAGCAGCCGGTCGGCGGACAGCCCGTTGGCCACGGTGAGCCGGGGCGAGTGGTCGGTCAGCACCATCCACGAGTGCCCGAGGCCGCGCGCCGTCTCGGCCATCTCGCGGATCGGGCTGCCGCCGTCGGACCAGTCGGAGTGCGTGTGGCAGTCGCCCTTCAGCAGCGCCCGCAGCGCCTGCCCGCCCACCACCGGCTCGCGGAACCGGCTCAAGTAGTCCGGCTCGCGCCCGGCGACGGCGTCGGTGATCACCCCGGCGGTGGCCTTGCCGATGCCGGGCAGGTCGGTCAACGTGCCCGCCGCGACCCGCCGCTCCACCTCGCCGTCCGGCAACGCCGCCAGCACCTCCGCCGCCTTGCGGAACGCCCGGACGCGGTAGGTGGGTTCACCCGCGCGCTCGAGCTGGAACGCCACCTGTCGCAGTGCCCACAGCGGATCCACACCTCATTGTCTACCCCGACCGGCGCGGTGGTGCGCGTCAACGTCCTCGACCCGGCGGCGGTGCGCGAGAAGACCTTGCGGCCGAACGCGCGCGGAACCGGGGATGTCCGCCAGGTCCCCACGTGCCGGCACGGTCGGGTCGCGACGCAGGCCCAGCAAGGGCTACCTGACCTCGCGGGCGATCCTCGACACCGCCGAACGGTGCTGGTGGCGATGAACGAGCGGGCCTTCCTGAGCCGTTCCCGGTCCCGGTCCGCGGCCCGGGACCGCGAGCCGGTCGACACCTTGACGTGCGCCTGGCTCCGTTCGGTCTACGGCGTCGGGTCGTAGGCCCTCGGGTTTCGAACAGCTCTGGTCCATGATCGCACTGCTGGGGCCGGTCGACGAAGCGGCGTTGGAGGACCCCGGCGATGACGAGGACCTCCAGCGCCGGGCTCGTGCCCGCACGCACCTCGTGGAAGTGGCCGCGTTGCTGCCCGAGGAGGCGTTGGCGCCCTATCGCGGGCACCTGGCCGACGGCAGGTACGCCGATGCGTTCGGGGCCCTGGTGGCCGCGGCTCGCGAGCACGGTTTGCCCGACGACGGCTGGCGTGGGCTGGAAGCCGTCGCGGAGCGGCTGTACCTGTACGAGTGGTTGGACGACATCGGGGACGACCCGGAGGCGCGGCAGGACTGGCCGGAGCTGGAGGGGTTCCTGGACGCCGTCCGCCACCTCCGCGCCCGCTGACGCGCCCGCTGGACTGCCGGGTGACCCGTCAGCGGAACCAGAGGCCGTTGGGCGCCTGGCGGTAGCCGATGGCGCGGTACGTGGCGTCCACAAGGGACTGTCCGCGCGCGTTGACGCCCAGGCCCGGCCCCATCTTCGTCATCGCGTACCCGAACGACATTCGCGCGCCGGGGTCGGCGAAGCCCAGCGAGCCGCCCATCCCGGAGTGCCCGAACGCGTCCTCCGACATCAGCACGCCGCGCTCCACGGCGGGCAGGCGCAGGTTGCCGACGGCCTTCATGAACCCGAGCGAGAACCGGGTCGGCGCGAGCAGCATCTCGTCGAACCCGGCCGACTCGATCCCCGACATCACCGGGAGCTGCGACTCGTCGACCAGCCGCACCCCGTTGTACTCGCCGCCCGAGGCGAGCGGCCGGTACATCTGGGCCAGGCCGCGCGCGTTGCTCATCCCACCGACCGCGCCGTACTGCGCCGCGTGCGCCGCCGGGGTGTTCGACGCCGCGACGTAGCCGCCGGTGTTGCCCAGCAGCAGCCCCTGCATCGACTCGGGCTCGGACAGCCCGATCACGTACATGCCCGGCAGCGGCTCGCCGCGCCCGGCGGGCACGGTCGGCGCGACCAGCGGCTCCAGGTCGTCGGGCAACGTCAGCCAGAAGTCCAGCCCCAGCGGACCGGAGACCTCCTTCTCGAAGAACTCGGCCAGCGCCAGACCGGACACCCGCCGGATCACCTCGCCGATCAGGTGCCCGAACGTCAACGCGTGGTAGCCGTGCCGCGTGCCGGGCGCCCAGAACGGCTCCTGCCGCGCCAGCAGGCCCGTCATCAGCTCCCAGTCGAGCATGCCGCCCGGCGGCACGGGCTCCCGCACGGCGGTCAACCCCGCCTGGTGCGACAGGAGGTGCCGCACGAGCGTGTCCGCCTTGCCGTTCTGCCCGAACTCCGGCCAGTACCGGACGACGGGCGCGTCGAGGTCCAGCTCGCCCCGTGTCGCGAGCACGTGCGCGCACAACGCGGTCGCGCCCTTGGTGCACGACCACACGTGCGTGATCGTGTCCTCGGTCCACGCCCGACCGCCCGCGTCGCCGCCCCACAGGTCGACCACGGTCTCGCCGTCGAGCGTCACGTGCACGCCACCGCCGAGCTCGCCGCGGTCGGCGAAGTTGCGTTCGAACTCGGCGCGGACCTCGGCGAACTCGTCGGCGCAGGTGCCCTCGACCGTCATGGACCCTCCAGGTGCGGTTGTCTGCCGCCATGCCACCACCGTGAGCCACGCCACGTGAGTAGGGATTCCTCAGTGGGTAGGGTGGTGGCCGCTCCGACGGCGGGAGGTCGCCTGTTGTCGTCTTTCGTCGGCCGGTCCTTCTTCGGCCGGGAGGCCGAGTTGGCGGCCGTGTTCGACGCGGTCGAGCGCGTGCCCGCGGCCGGGTTGGTGGCTGTCGTCGTGTCGGGCGAGCCCGGGATCGGCAAGTCCAGCCTGTTGGCCGAGGTGGGTCGCCGGCTGCGTGACCGGGGGTGCGCGGTGGCCGCCGCCGAGTCGGACGACGTGAGCAGGCGGATCCCCTACGCGGCGGTGGCCACGGCGTTGCGGTCGGTGGCGGTCGGGCCGGGCGGTGCGGGCTCGCGTGAGGTGCGCGCCGCGGTGGATGCGTTGGAGCTGACGTCTGCGCCCGACGCCACCTGGTTCGGCCGGTCGTGCGAGGTGGTCGCGCGGGCGCTGGCCGGGCTCACCGCCGAACGGCCCGCCGCCCTCGTGCTGGACGACGTCGACCAGGTGGACGACGACTCGCTGGCCATGCTCGCGGTGGTGCTGCGCCGGGTCACGGCCGCGCCGCTGGTGCTGATCACGGCGGTGCGCGAGCACCACCGCAACCCCGGCGTGGAGGAACTGCTCGACCGGCTCGAACGGCACGCCGACGTGGCGCGCGTGCGGCTGGCGCCGTTGAGCGGCGGTGACGTGGCGCGGATCGTGGAGACCGTGCTGGGCACGCCGGTGGACGACGGCCTCGCGCACGAGGTCCACCAGCGGGCGGACGGCAACCCGTTCTTCGCGGTCGAGATCGCCCGGTCGCTGCGCGAGCTGGACCTGGTCGCGGTCGACGGCAACCGGGCCCGGCTCACCGTGTCGCCGACCGCGATCCGGCTGACCAGGCGGGAGGCGGTGGTGCGGCGGGTCGCGCCGCTGGACCGGGACACCAGGGCCGTCGCCCGCGCGGTGTCGATCTTCCGGCGGGTGCGGCTCGACCAGATCGGGCTGCTCGCGCGGGTGTCGTCACTGCCGGAGGAGACGGTGGTGGACGCGTTCGACGGGCTGCTGAGGGCCCACATCGTGGTGCGGGACGAGGACCGGGGCTACCGGTTCTCGCACGCGCTGGTCGGTGAGGCGCTGTACCAGGAGATCGGGCCCGCCCAGCGCCGGCACCTGCACAGCCTGATCAGCGCCCGGCTGCTGGACGACCGGGCGCGCGGGCTGGCGGTCGACGAGATGGAGCTGGCCTGGCACCTGGCCGAGTCGGCGCCGCCGGGCGACCTGCGCGCGGTGCGGGTGATGGCGCAGGCCGCCGCGGCGAACCGCGCGACCGCGCCGGAGACGGCGGCGGCCCTGTGCGCGCGGGCGTTGGAGCTGCTGCCGGTGGCCGCGCCGGAACGGGCCGGGCTGCTGGCCTCGCAGTGCCGGGCGTTGGCGCACGCGTCCCGGCCGGGTGCGGCGATCGGGCCCGGTCTGGCGGCGTTGGCGACGCTGCCGGCGGGCGTGGAGCGGTCGCGGTGCGCGGTGGTGGTGCTGACCAGCATGTTCCTGGTCGGTCGGTTCGCCGAGGCGTTGCGGCTGGTGGACGCGGAGCTGGCGGCGGCGGAGGTGGCGGAGGGTGGCGCGCCGGCGGCGTTGCACGCGCAGCGGGCGTTGTTGCTGGTGTTCACCGGACGTCACGAGGAGGCGTTGGCCGCGGCCGAGCGGATCGAGGCCATGCCGTTGACGTCGGCGGCCGAGGGCGTGGTGGTGTTCGACCGGCTCGCGGTCGTCACGTCGATGCTGTTCCGGCACGACAAGACGGTCGACTACGCAAACCGGTCGTTGGCCGCGGCGGCCGGTCAGCCCGCGTTGGAGTTGCAGGCGTTGGCGGTGAGCGCGTCGACGGGCGCGTTGGCCGGTCTGGTGCACGACGCGTCGTGGCGGTTGCGGCGGGCGGAGGAGCTGCGGGAACGAGCGGGCGGCCACGCGTTCCGCGGCGAGCTGGAGATGGCGCGGGTGGCGCTGGACTGGTTCGGCGGTGAGTGGGACGCGTGTTTGGAGCGGGTGGGTCGGGCCGTGGCGGAGCTGGAGTCGCGGCAGGAGCTGATGATGTTGGACGGGCTGCGCGCGATCGAGCTGGAGGTGCGGACCTGGCGGGGTGAGCTGGACGTGGCCGCGCGGTTGGCCGCGTTCGAGGTGCCGAACAGCCCGAACATGTCCCGGCTGCACGCGTTGGCGATGTCCGGGTACCTGGCGGCGCGGGGTGACGTGGAGGGCGCGCGGCGGGTGCTGGTGGAGGCGGTGGACGACGACGGGATGTCGGCGTACGGCTGCGAGTTGTTGGGCCGGTTGGTCGAGCTGGACCTGGCCGGTGGGCGGCTGGACGAGGCGAGGCGGGGGCTGGAGAGGCTGCGGGTGGTGGCGGGCGACCGGGTGGCGCCGTGGACCCGGACGACGGTGCGGCGGCTGGTCGGCGTGGTGGAGCGGGACGGTGCGGTGCTGCGTGAGGCGGTGCGCGAGGCGGAGGTCGGTGGGCTCGTGTTCGAGCGGGCACGGGGGCAGTTGGCGTTGGGGCTGGTGGACGGGACGGCGGTGGACGAGCTGCTCGAGGCGTATGCGCTGTTCCAGCGGGTGGGTGCGCACGGGTTGCGCCGGCAGGCCGGCGGGCGGTTGAAGGAGCTGGGCGCGAAGGTGCCGCGGGCGCGGGGGCGGGCGCCGGGGGTGTTGACGGCGGCGGAGGAGAACGTCGCGCGGCTGGTGCAGCAGGGGATGCGCAACCGGGACATCGCGGCGGCGTTGCACTACAGCCCGCGGACGATCGAGGTGTACCTGTCGCGGATCTACGCGAAGTTGCGGGTGTCGTCGCGGTTGGAGTTGGCGCGGGTGCTGGACGGGGTGGACGGGCGCGCTTAGTTGTTGTGGAAGCCGCACTAACTCGGTGGTAACCCGGGAGGGTTGGGTTGGTGGCGTGGCGGGTGGGTCGGAGGTTCCCCCTTTCGGGGGTTCATGGCCTATGGGCCAGGTCCGGCTCGATTTGACATGGGGCCCTTACGGGCACCCCAGGCAGGCCGTAGCCGGCAGGCCCGGCGGGGAAAAGCGTCCCGCCAGGCCTGCCGGCTCCGACCAGCCTAAGGCACCCGAACCCATGTCAAATCGGGCCTAGGTGGGTGCGTTCCGGGTCCGTGGTGGTTCGTTGCGGCCGGTGGCGTCGGGTTGTTTGGGCGTTGAGGAGGGGTATGCGCAGGGCGTTGACGACGTGTCCGCTGTGTGAGGCGACGTGTGGGTTGGAGTTGACGATCGAGGGCGATCGGATCACTGGTGTTCGTGGTGATCGGCAGGACACGTTCAGCGGTGGGTTCCTCTGTCCCAAGGGTGCGTCGTTGGGGGCGTTGGACGCCGATCCGGATCGGTTGCGCGGGCCGTTGGCGCGGCGTGGTGGGTCGTTCGAGGCGGTGTCGTGGGGTGAGGCGTTCGAGCTGGTCGATCAGCGGTTGAGCGCGGTTGTCGGTGAGCACGGCCGGGATTCGGTGGCGATGTACTTGGGGAATCCGACGGTGCACTCGTTGGCCGGTGGGTTGTACGCCGGTGGGTTGAGGAAGGCGTTGGGGTCGCGCAACTTCTTCACCGCGGCCACGGTGGACCAGATGCCCAAGCACGTGTCGTCAGGGCTGCTCTACGGGGGGATTTTCACCATTCCGGTGCCGGATGTGGACCGGACGGATTTCTTGTTGTTGTTGGGGGCGGATCCGTTCTCGTCGAACGGCAGTCTGTGGACGGTTCCGGATGCGCCGGGGCGGTTGAAGGCGTTGCGCCGGCGTGGTGGGGCGTTCGTGGTGGTCGATCCGCGTCGCAGTCGCACGGCGGCGGCTGCTGATCAGCACTTGGCGATCGTGCCCGGTACGGACGTGTTCCTGCTGTTGGCGATGGTGAACGAGTTGTTCGCGGCGTCGTTGGTGGATCTGAAGGACCTCGCGCCGCACGTGAACGGCGTGGAGGGGGTGCGGGAGCTGGCCCGGCCGTTCACGCCGGAGGCGGTGGCGTCGCGGTGCGGCATCGGGGCGGGGGAGATCCGGGCGTTGGCGCACCGGCTCGCGGCGGCGCCGCGGGCGGCGGTGTACGGGCGGATCGGCACGACGACGGTCGAGTTCGGCACGGTGGCCAGTTGGTTGGTGGACGTGCTGAACGTGCTGACCGGGAACCTGGACCGGCCCGGTGGGGCGATGTTCCCGATGCCCGCCCACATGCGGCGGGGGACGGGGACGGGCAAGGGGTTCGCGACCGGTCGGTGGCGCAGCCGGGTGCGGGGGTTGCCCGAGGTGGCGGGGGAGTTGCCGGTCGTCACGCTGGTCGACGAGATCGAGACGCCCGGCGAGGGGCAGGTCCGGGCGCTGGTGACGGTGGCGGGGAACCCGGCGTTGTCGGTGCCCAACTCCGCGCGGCTGGACGCGGCTCTGTCCACTTTGGACTTCATGGTGTCGGTCGACCCCTATCTGAACGAGACGACGCGGCACGCCGACGTCATCCTGCCGCCACCGCCGCCCAGCAGGCGTGCCCACTACGACCTGGCGTTCCTGTCGTTCGCGGTGCGGAACGTGGCGAAGTACTCGCCGCCCGCCGTGCCGCTCGGGCCGGACGAGCTGGACGAGGGCGAGATCCTGCTGCGGCTGACCGGGATCCTGGCCGGGCAGGGGGCGGACGCCGATCTCGACGCGTTGGTCGGGCTGTCGGGCGGGTCGGACCGCACCCGTGAGGAACGCCTGTTGGACGCGCGGTTGCGGGCCGGGGCGTACGGGTTGTCGGTGGACGACCTGCTGGAACGGCCGCACGGCGTCGACCTCGGGCCGTTGACGAGCCGGGTTCCGGAGGTCCTGCGCACGCCGTCCGGGCGGATCGAGCTGTGCCCCGAGCCGATCGAGGCCGACGTGCCGCGGGTGCTGGCGGCGTTGCGCGCGCCCGTCGACGGGATGGTGCTGGTCGGCCGGCGGCACCTGCGGTCGAACAACTCGTGGTTGCACAACGTGCCCGCGCTGGTGAAGGGCAAGCAGTTGTGCACGTTGCTGGTCAACCCGGCCGATGCCGAGCGGCTGGGTCTCGAGGACGGCGGGGTGGCGCGGGTGGCGTCGCGGGTGGGCGAGGTCGAGGCGACCGTGGAGGTCAGCGCCGACATGGCCGCCGGGGTGGTCAGCCTGCCGCACGGGTGGGGCCACGACCGGCCCGGCACGCGACTCGCCACCGCGCGCGCCCACCCCGGCGTCAACGTCAACCTGCTCACCGACGACCTGGCCGTGGACCCGCTGTCGGGCACCGCCGTGCTCAACGGCGTCCACGTGCGCGTCACCCCTTCCGCAGCCCAGTGAGGAGCACCGCCATGCCCGTGACCACGGCGCGCGTCATCGCCGACCTGCCTTTCGTGGCCGCCCAGGCGCACGACGACCGGGTGGCGTGGCGCCACCGGCGTGATGGGCAGTGGCACGACCTGACGTTCACCGAGGTCGCCGAGTGGGTCATGGAACTGGCGTCCGGGCTGGTGCACCTGGGCGTCGAGCCGGGGGACCGGGTGTGCGTGCTGGCGGACACCCGGGTCGAGTGGTCGGCGGCGGAGCTGGCGGTGCTCGCCGCCGGCGGCATCGTGGTGCCGATCTACCCGTCGAGCGCGGCGGAGGAGTGCGCGTGGATCATCGGCGACTCGGGCGCGGTGCTCGTGGTCGCGGAGAACGAGGCGCAGCGGGCCAAGGTCGAGTCGATCCGCGAGCAGGTGCCGTCGTTGCGGGACGTGGTCGTGATCGAGGGCGGCGGGCTGGACGAGCTGCGCTCGCAGGGCCGCACGTCGCCGTTGCCGGGCGAGCTGGACGACCGCCGTGCCGCGATCGACCCCGACGACCCGACCGTGATCATCTACACCTCGGGCACGACGGGTCCGCCCAAGGGCTGCGTGCTGACCAACCGGAACTGGCTGACGATGTGCCGGCTCAGCGAGGAGCTGTCGTACGTCCTGCCGGACGACGTGGCGTACCTGTTCCTGCCGCTGGCGCACGTGTTCGCGCAGATCGTGCACCTGGGCGCGCTGTACACCGGCCACACGGTCGCGTTCTACGGCGGTGACGCGTCGAAGATCGTGGCGGAGCTGGCGGAGGTGCGGCCGACGTTCCTGCCGTCCGTGCCCCGGATCTTCGAGAAGATCTACACCGTCGCCACGGCCGGCGTGCCGGAGGAGCAGTTGCGGCAGGCGGTGAAGGTGGGGCTGGCCGTGCGCCGGTCGCGGACCGCGGGTCAGCCGGTGCCACCCGACCTGGCCGCCGCGTTCGAGCGGGTGGACCCGGTGTTCGCCAAGGTCCGGGCGATCTTCGGGGGCAGGCTGCGGCAGGCGTTGTCCGGGGCGGCGCCCATCTCGGTGGAGGTGCTGGAGTTCTTCACGGCCGCCGGCGTGCCCGTGCTGGAGGGGTACGGCATGAGCGAGTCGACGGGTGTCGGCACGGTGAACACGTTGGCGCGGCACAAGCTCGGCTCGGTCGGCACGTACGGGATGGCGGGGCTGCAGCTGAAGGTGGCCGAGGACGGCGAGCTCCTGATGCAGGGGCCGCACGTGTTCGCGGGCTACTGGAACAACCCCGCCGCCACCGCCGAGGTGCTGACCGACGGCTGGCTGCACACCGGCGACCTCGGCGAGGTCGACGACGACGGCTTCGTCACCATCACGGGTCGCAAGAAGGACATCATCATCACCGCCGGCGGCAAGAACATCGCGCCCGCGAACGTCGAGAACCAGCTCCGCCAGTCGCGCTGGATCTCGCACGCGGTGGTCTACGGGGACCTCAAGCCGTACCTGGTCGCGCTGATCACCTTGGACGTGGACGAGATCGTGCCGTGGGCTAAGGCCAAGGGCCTGCCGACCGACCTGCCCGCCCTGGTCCGCACGCCCGAGGTGCGTGACCTGGTGCAGGGCGTGGTGGACGAGGCGAACTCCCACTTCGCGCACGTCTCGCAGGTCAAGCGCTTCACCGTGCTGGACCGCGACCTGAGCCAGGACGTGGGCGAGCTGACCCCGACGTTGAAGGTGAAGCGGAAGGTGGTGCACTCCACGCACGCCGCGCTGTACGACGGGCTCTACAGCTGATCGACTGCGGGGTGTCGATCGAACGGAGACGGAGGTCGGGCGGTGGACCGGACGGCGTTGGACGTGCTCGCGGCGGGCATGGCCGGCCGGGATGGCGAGCAGGTGTTCCGCGAGGTGCGGGAACGGGGGCACTCGCCCATCGCGACCATCTACGTCGCGTCACGCGTCCTGGGGCTGTCGTTGGCGGAGGCGAAGGCCGCGCTCTTCCGGAGCGACGCGTGGCGTGACCGGCGGGACGACTGGGGGCGACTGCACGACGAGGTTGCAAAGGGATCTTTGCAACGGTAGCTTTGCATCATGGTCGCACCACGCGAGATCTCCGACGTCGACGAACTGCGGACGCTGGCGCACCCGTTGCGCCAGCGCATCCTGCGCCACCTCGGGCAGCACGGGCCGGCGACGGCCAGCGCCCTGGGCAAGGCGCTCGGCGAGAGCAGCGGTGCGACCAGTTACCACCTCCGGATGTTGGCGAAGCACGCGTTCGTGGAGGAAGTGCCCGAACGCGCGCACGGCCGTGAACGGTGGTGGCGGGCGCCCGTGCAGGACTTGCGCGGGCCCCGCGCGCCGGAGGACCCGGAAGTGCGCACCCTCGTGGACCAGCTCAGGCAGCTCAAGCTGGCCGCCGACCAGGAGCTGTTCGACGAGTTCCTGGCCCGGCGGTCGGAGCTGGGCGAGTGGGCGGACGCGCTGCCGTACTCGCGCGGCTCGGTGCGGGTGACGCTGCCCGAGCTGCACGAGTTCTTCGACGAGTACATGGCGCTGCTCAAGCGCTACCAACGACCGGTGGACGAGACGCCCGCGGACGCGCGGCACGTCGCCGTGCGCTTCTTCGCGTTCCCCGTCCCCGCGGACCGCCCCTGACCTGAAGCCCGGGCCGTCGAGCTGGCACTCGACGACCCGGGCGGGCGGAAGCCGCAGCACCACGCCGAAACCGGCGTGTTCCTCGTACGTGCGAACCTCCTCGGGAAGGAGAGCACCCGTGCTCCCCGAACGCAACTCGCGACTTCGTCGTGCCCTCATCCGGTTGCTCGCGGCACTGGCCGTCGGCACGGCGGCGGCCGCGTGGTCACCGCCCGCCCACGCGGACCAAGCCGGTCTGGTCGAGCAGGACATCACCTTTTCGAGTGGAGAGCTGACGCTCCACGGCACCGTGATCGCCCCCGACGCGGACACCCAGCACCCGGCCGTGGTGATGGTGCACGGCTCCGGCCGGGTCGCGCGGGACGGCTACCGCCAGGAGGCGGAGGCGTTCGCGCGGGCCGGCATCGTCACGCTGATCTACGACAAGCGGCCGAAGCGGTCCAAGTCCGACGTCGACTTCGAGCTCCTGGCCGACGACGCGCTGGCCGCCCTGCGCGCGCTGAAGGCCCACCCCGGCGTCGACCCGGCCCGGACCGGCCTGTGGGGCGTCAGCGAGGGTGGTTGGGTGGCGCCGCTGGCCGCGGCCGGCTCGACCGACGTCGCCTTCGTGGTCACGGTCGGCGCACCCGGCACGGCGCCCGAGCGCCAGCAGTCCTGGAACCTCGACAACCGGCTCGCCGCCGCCGGCGTGTCCGGCTCGCTGGTGGACACCGTCTCCCGCACGACGCTCGGCCTGCTCGTCGGCGCGGGGCTGTTCCCCGAGGCCGGCTACGACCCGGCGCCGGTGCTGGCCCGGATCACCCAACCGGTGTTGGCCCTGTGGGGTGACCTCGACCGGGTGATCCCTGGCGCGGAGAGCATGCGCGTGTTCCAGGAGTCACTCGACCGGGGCGGCAACCGCGCCTACACCCTCCGCGCGGTGCCCGGCGCCGATCACACCATGCGCCGGTCGCCGGACGGCTTCCAACGCGGCGAGGAGGTCTCCCCGGCCTACCTGGAGCAGGTCGCCACCTGGGTGAACAGCACCGGACCGCGCACGGTCGACGTCGGCCCGCCGCCGCGGCAGGAGCGGCAGAGCACGCCGGTCGAGCCCGGGTCGCCGGCGGTGCAGCTGATCGCGGTGGGAGTGCTGCTGCTGGTGTTCGGGGGGTACGGGCTGAGCGCGTTCCGCCGGCTGCGGAGCACGCGACCCGTGCGTCGACCGGCGCGCGTGCTCGCCGCGACCGGCCTGCTGAGCGTGCTCGGCCTGTTCGGCTACCTCGGCCACCTGGCGTCGAGCGGCGCGCGGAGCCTCGGCCCGGTGGTGCTCGGCCGGCCGCTGCCGTGGCTCGCGCTGCAGGTCCTGGCGGTGGCGGTGGTGGCGGCGACCGCGGTCACCGCGACGAGGGCGTGGCGGGCCAGGGCCGACCTCACGGCGGGGCACCGGGTGCGGCTGGGCCTGCTGGTGGCCGGTGGGGTGCTGTTCGTGCCCTGGGCCGTCCACTGGGGCCTGCTGCTGCCGTAGCCGTCACCGGCTCAGGGCGGTCTCCCGCTCCACGTGCGACAGCTTCTCCGGGTTGCGCATGAAGTAGAGCCCGGTGATCAGGCCGTCCTCGACCCGCGCCGCCACGACGCCGTCCAGCTCGCCGTCGAGCCGGAGGATCACCGCCGGGCCGCCGTTGAGCTGCGCGGGCTCGGCCGTCGTCCGCGTGCCGACGATGTCCCAGCGGGCGGCCAGGAAGCGGGCCACCTTGTCCGCGCCGACGACGGGCTTGCGCGCGGCCTGCTTGAGCCCGCCGGCGTCGCTGAGGATGACGACGTCCGGCGCGAGCACGTCGAGCAGGCTCTGCAGGTCACCGGTCTCGACCGCCCGCTGGAACGCCGCGAGCGCGGCCCTGGCCTCGGCCGGGTCGGTGCCACCGCGCGGCCGGCGCTCGGCGACGTGGGCCCTGGCCCGGTGCGCGATCTGGCGCACCGCGGCCGGGGTCTTGTCGACGGCTTCGGCGATCTCGTCGTAGCCGACGTCGAACACGTCGCGCAGCACGAACACCGCCCGCTCGGTCGGCGCGAGCGTCTCCAGCACCAGCAGCATCGCCATCGAGACGCTGTCGGCCAGCTCCACGTCCTCGGCGACGTCGGGCGTGGTCAGCAGCGGCTCGGGCAGCCAGGGGCCGACGTAGGACTCCTTGCGCCTGCCGAGCGCGCGCAGCCGGGTGAGCGCCTGGCGGGTGACGATCCGGACCAGGTACGCGCGCTGGTCGCGCACGGTGTCGAGGTCGACGCCCGTCCACCGCAGCCAGGTCTCCTGGACGACGTCCTCGGCGTCGGCGGCCGAGCCGAGCAGCTGGTAGGCGACGGTGAAGAGCAGGTTGCGGTGGGCGACGAACGCCTCGGTCGCGGGACGCGTCTCCGCCGTGCTGCCCATCGGTCGCTCCTGTTCGTCCGCCACCGGTCCGACCCCGTGTAACGCGCGTCACGCGACCGGCCTGTCACAGGGCTCGCGACACCGGCGTCTCCTGGTCGACAAGTCGCTCGACCAGGAGGAACGCCATGAACCTCGCCCTGTGGATCGTCACCGGCGTGCTCGCCGCCGCCTACTTCTTCGGCGGCGGCGGCAAGCTCGTCCTGTCCAAGCAGAAGATAGCCGCCACCGGGCACAGCGCGGCGTGGACCGAGGACTGGAGCGCCGGCTCCATCAAGGCCATCGGGGTGTTGGAGATGCTGGGCGCGTTGGGGCTGGTCCTGCCCGCCGTGCTCGACGTCGTGCCGGTCCTGGTGCCGTCGGCCGCCTTCGGCCTGATGGTCATCATGGTCGGCGCGGCGGTCGTCCGCTTCCGGCGTGGGGAGTTCAAGCTGATGGTGGTGGACTTCGTGTACCTCGCGCTGCTGGCCTTCGTGCTGTGGGGCCGTCTCGTCGCCGAGCCCTTCACGGGATGACCACGGTGCGCGCAGACCTCCTCGGGCGACCCGACCTGCTGCACGGCGCCGTCGCGCAGCACCACGAGCCGGTCGGCCGGCGCCAACGCCTCCTCCTGGTCGTGCGTGACGTACACGGTGGTCAGCCCGAGCGACCGGTGCGGATGGCGGATCTCGGCGCGCACCGCCAGCCGCAACGAAGCGTCCGGATTGGACAGTGGCTCGTCCATCAGCCGGGCAGGAGCGCGGCGGGCCGGACCTCGGCGGGTCGGAGCGTGGCGGGCAGGAGCGCGGCGGGTCGGCGGAACCGCGACGTCGGGCGCATCCGCTCCCCCTCTCCAACCGGGACACCACTGGACGCTGGTGGGGAAAGCCCTTACCGTTTCAGGTAGCAGGACGAATGACGACACGCGACCGGCTCGGGGGTCGACAGTTGCGCAAGTTCCGCAAACTCAGACCCTGACGCTCGCGCACGTCCCGTCCTCATCTGCCGCCGCCGCCGCGCCAATCCCCCGGGGTTCCGGGGGAGTCGTCAACGACTGTGGAGGCATCTGTGGCACCCCGTACCAGGAGAGCCTGGTCGACCTCGCTCGGCTCGCTCGCCACCGCGCTCGCCGTGGTGGCGTCCGCCCTGGTGTCCGCCGCGCCCGCGAGCGCGGCTCCCGTCCTGCTCTCCCAAGGAAAACCGGCCACCGCGTCCTCTTCCGGCAGTTCCGGCTTCGCGCCCTCGGCGGCGGTGGACGGCAACTCCGCCACCCGCTGGGCCAGCCAGGGCGGCATCGACCCGTCGTGGATCCAGGTCGACCTCGGCGCGGTGGCGACGATCACGAGGGTCCGGCTCCAGTGGGACCTGTCGTGCGCGCGCGGCTACCGGCTCGAGACGTCGTCGAACGCGAGCACGTGGACCAGCGTCCACACCACCGCGAACGGCGCGGGCGGCGTGGAAGACCTCGTGGTGAGCGGAAGCGGTCGTTACGTCCGGATGTACGGCACGACGCGCTGCCGCACGGCGTCCTACTACGGCTACTCGTTGCAGGAGTTCCAGGTGTTCGGCGAGACCGGGCAGGCGGACACCACGCCGCCGTCACCGCCGGCGAACCTGCGCTCGGCCAACGTCACGCCCACGTCGGTCGACCTGGCCTGGGACCCGGCGACCGACAACGTCGGCGTGACGTCCTACGAGGTCTACCAGCGGGGCCAGTTCGTCAAGTCCGTCACCGGCACGTCCACCACGATCACCGGCCTGAACCCCAACGGCTCGTACGTCTACTACGTCAACGCCAAGGACGCCGCGGGCAACATCTCCCAGGCGGGCAACAACCTCGAGGTGACCACACCGCCCGCGCAGGCCGACACCGAGCGGCCGACCACCCCCACGGGGCTGCGCGTCACGGGCGTCACCGCGAACTCCGTGTCGCTGGCGTGGAACCCGTCCACCGACAACGTCGGCGTGACCCGCTACGAGGTCCTCGCGGGCGGCGCGCCGGTGGGCGAGACCACGGGCACGTCGGCCACCATCGGCGGGCGCAGCCCGAACACCTCGTACCTGATGAACGTGCGGGCGTACGACGCGGTGGGCAACGTGTCCGACTGGAGCATGGCGATCACCGCCACCACGTCGTCCGGCGGCGACCAGGTCGGCGCGGTGACGCAGCTGGCGACGGACAACGACGTGCCGTGGGGCTTGGACTTCCTGCCCGACGGGTCGGGCGTCTACTCGCGGCGCGACGCGTTCGACATCGTCAAGCTGTCGCCGTCCGGAGTGAGGACCACCCTGGGCACGGTGCCGAACGTCGTCACGACGAACGGTGAAGGCGGCCTGCTGGGCATCGAGGTGTCGCCGACCTTCGCCTCCGACAACTACCTGTACATCTACCACACGGCCGCGAACGACAACCGGATCGTGCGGATGAAGGTGCAGAACAACGCGCTGGTGCAGTCGTCGTTGCAGGTGCTGCTCACGGGCATCCCGCGCAACCGCTACCACAACGGCGGCCGGCTGCGGTTCGGCCCGGACGGCAAGCTGTACGCGGGCACCGGCGACGGCCAGAACGCCAACTGGGCGCAGGACCTGTCCAACCTGGGCGGCAAGGTGTTGCGGCTCAACGCCGACGGCTCCGCGCCGACCGACAACCCGTTCTACGGCAACGGCGGCAACGCCCGGTACGTGTGGACCTACGGGCACCGCAACGTGCAGGGCCTGGCGTTCGACGGCCAGGGCAGGCTGTGGCAGGCCGAGCTGGGCAACACGATCATGGACGAGCTGAACCTGTCCGAGCGCGGCGGCAACTACGGCTGGCCGTCGTGCGAGGGCACGTCGGGCAACTGCTCCGGCTACGTCGCGCCGAAGCGGACGTGGAGCACGGCGAGCGCCTCGCCCAGCGGCATCGCCATCGTCAACAACGCCCTGTACATGGCCACGCTGCGCGGCAGCAGGCTCTACCGGATGGTCATCAGCGGCACGTCGGTCGGCTCGGAGACGACCCACTTCCAGGGCACGTACGGCCGGCTGCGCACCGTCGAGCCCGCGCCGGACGGCAGCCTCTGGCTGACCACCAGCGACGACCGGGACAGCACGCCGAACAACTCCAACAGCCGCATCCTCCGGGTGCAGCTGAACTGAGCGGTCCCGACCGCGCGCGAGGCGGTCCCGGTCGACCCGGGGCCGCCTCGTCGCGTGTCGGGCCGGTGAACCGGACGTCCCGCGGGCACGTGTCATGACTGCCGCTCGGGACACGTCCGAGCCCGAGCCGAACGGGAAGAGATGCGCGACCCGATCCTCGAACGCGCGCTGCGCCAGGTCCGCGCGGAGCGGGCGCGCGACCGCGGCCGCCGCGGTGGCGTCGTCGCGGCGGTGAGCACCGCGCTCGCCGTCGCGGTGCTGGCCGGCGGGGTCCACCTCGGCCGGCGCAGCGCGCCCGGGCAGCGGTTGCTGGACGCCACCGCGGCCGACGGCGTGCGGCTGACCACGACGGTGACGCCCGCCGACGGCTGGGTGCGGCTGAGCGCGGTGGTGGCCGGCGTCGACGCGGGGGAGCGGTGCCGGCTCGTGGTCACCGACGTGCGCGGCCTGCGTTACGCGGCGGGCGGCTGGATCGCCTCGCGGCGCGGCGACACCGCCCTGGCGGGCGCCGCCGTGGTCGACCCGGACGAGCTCGCCGCCGTCAGCGTCGTCACCGAGGACGGCCGCGTCCTGGTCACCTCGCCGACCCCGGTGCCCTGATCTGCCCACTCGGGCAGAGGCGCGCGTCGCACGCCCGGCGTCCGAATAAGCTGTGGGCCGTGAGGTGGTCGCCGCTGCTGCTGGTGCTCGTGCTGGCGGCGGGCTGCGCGGACGGCCGCACCGTGGCCATCGACGAGGTGCCGGTGGCGGTCGAGTCGGTCACCACCACCCAGGACGCGTCCACCGGCACGTTCCGCGTCGACTGCGGGCGCAACGAACCACGCCACCTCAACGCCGACAACATGGTCATCGCGCCGGGTCAGCCGTCCGGCGCGCACCACACCCACGAGTACGTCGGCAACCTGAGCACGAACGCGGGCTCCACCGACGACTCGCTGGCCGCCGCCGGGACCACCTGCCCGGCGGAGGACCGGTCCACCTACTACTGGCCGGTGCTGCGGCTGACCGACCGGACCGGGCACGACGAGCACGCGCCCGGCGGCGGCGCGCACGGCAACACCGGCGAGGTGCTGCCGCCGTCGAGGGTGGAGATCACGTTCACCGGCAGCCCGGTCAGCGAGGTCGTGCCGATGCCGAGGTTCCTGCGCATGATCACCGGCGACCCGGCCGCGCTGACCAGCGGCCGCGGCCGGGCGCGGTGGAGCTGCACCGGGTTCGAGGACCGGCACACCGACCGCTACCCGGAGTGCGCGCCGGGCAGCGCGGTGCTGCGCACGTTCGACTTCCCGAGCTGCTGGGACGGCCGCAACACCGACAGCCCGAGCCACCGGGCGCACGCCGAGTTCCCCGGGTCGAACGGGGTGTGCCGGCCGGGCACGTTCCCGGTGCCGAAGCTGCGCTTGCGCGTCGCCTACGACGTGCCGGCCGGGCGGCCCTACGCCCTCGACAGCTTCCCCGAGCAGCGGCGCGACCCGCGCACGGACCACGCGATGTTCGTCAACGTCATGCCGGTCGGGCTGATGGACCGCGTCACGTCCTGCCTGAACGCCGGCGAGACCTGCGCCTAGCCCGGCGACCGGTCAGTCGTCCTCGCCCTTGATGCGCGGCGACGTGGCGCAGTTGTACCGGGCGCCGTCGCTGGTGTTCTGCTGGCAGATCGTGAACGTGTAGTCGGCGTTCTCGAGGAGCACGTCCACGTTGTTGGAGGTGCAGTCGTCGTTGTTGCCGTTGCCGTCCCGGATCCAGGCGAAGTGGTTCCAGCTGCCGTCCCGCTGCCGGACGTTGAGCCGGCCGGACACCCCGACGTCGTCGGTCTTGGTGTCGCAGATCTTGTAGATGTCACCACTGTCGTCGTAGCTCATCCGGGCGACACCGTCCGGGTGCGACCAGGCGTCGCTGATCGCCATCGCGCCGGGGGCGGTGGACAGGACCAATCCGAGCACCATTAAGAGCGTCGCGATCACATTCCTGGGTTTCATCGACAATCCCTCTCGTCGGATGTCCGTCGACCTTCAGGTCGACGTGCCCGGCGGAAGCTACCCACGTGTTTCCGGCTTGTCCACGGTCCACAGGTGCGGAGTAGCGTGCCCGCGGTCATTGTGCTTACCCTCGTGGAGGCAGGCATAGTGCCTGGTCAGTGCCCTTTGGTGTCGTCACGCGGTCGTTTTCGGATATTGCCGGTGACGCAATTCTGCCCACCCGGTCGGGGGAGATTACCGAAGTGTCGTGCCGAGCTGGGCTATTCCGTTCCGTCCGGAATTTCGGGCCCGCGGTGATCGTACCCACTTGGCCGTCGCGGCGGTCGCCCGGTGCGGCTGCGGGCACACCCGCGAAACTCGTCCCGCCCCGAGGTGAACCGAACCCGGCCGGCGTCCGTGTCCGGGGAGGGAGTTGACGAGAGGAGTGGGTGGATGGCGGCTCTGTGGTCCCGGAAACGGGAGGCCGCGGCCGACGAGGCACTGATCCGATCCCTCTACGAGGAGCACGGTCGGGCGCTGCTCGCGTACGCGACGCGGCTGACCGGCGATCGGGCGTCGGCCGAGGACGTCGTCCAGGAAACCCTCGTGCGCGCGTGGCGGCACCCGGACGCCTTGGTGAACGGCAAGGGCTCGGTCCGGGGGTGGCTGCTCACGGTGGCGCGCAACATCGTCACCGACCGGTTCCGGGCGAAGGCGGCCCGGCCCCAGGAGGTGGCGGAGGCGCCCACGGCCACGCCGGTGCAACGCGACCACGCGGACTCCGTCGTCGACTCGGTGGTGGTGCTCGAAGCGCTGGACCGGCTGTCGTCCGACCACCGCGACGTGCTCATGGAGATCTACTTCCGCGGCCGGAGCGTGACGGAGGCGGCCGAGGCGTTAGGGGTGCCGCCGGGCACGGTGAAGTCGAGATCCCACTACGCGCTGCGGGCGTTGCGAGAGACGTTCGTCGGGCAACAGGTCGCGCTGAAGGGGGTGGCCGGATGACCACGAACCACGATCCACAGCTGCTCGGCGCATACGTGCTGGGCGCGCTCGACGAGCGGGAGGCACGTGCGGTGGAGGACCACTTGGCGTCCTGCCCGCGGTGCGACGAGGAGTTGGCCGAGCTGCGAGCGATGGAGGAGGCCATGGGCGACGTGCCGCCCGAGGCGTTGCTCGACGGCCCGCCCGAGGACGGCGAGCTGCTGCTGCGGCGCACGCTGCGGCAGGTGCGGTCCGAGCGCGGCGCCCGGCTGCGCCGCCGCCAGGTCGGCCTGGGGCTGGTCGCGGCGGCCGCGGCCGCGGTCGTGCTCGGCGGTGGTTTCGCGGTCGGCCGCGGCACCGCGCCCGACGTGGGCGCCGTGCCGGGGACGACGACCGCGCCCGCGCCGCCCGCCGGGACGAAGCTCGGGTCGGCCACCGACCCGGTCACCGGCGCGCGGATGACCGTGCAGGTCAGGCCCGCCGCCGGGTGGGTGCGGGTGAACGCCTCCGTCGCGGGCGTCGCGCAGGACGAGAAGTGCAGGCTGATCGTCGTGGCGAAGGACGGCCGGACGGCGGAGGCGGGCAGCTGGCTCGTCTCGGCGGCCGGTGAGGAGGACGGCACCAACCTCGACGGCTCGGCGCTCATCGCGCCCGAGGACGTCGCGGCGATCGAGGTGCGCAACTTCGACGACGAGCGGATCGTCACGGTGCCGGTGTAGCCGGGGGTGACCGGTGAGGCCCTCGCGCGCGGGGGCCTCACCGGTGTCGGGGGTCAGGGCTTGAGCACGACCTTGCCCACGGTGGCGCGGCCCTCCAGCGCGGCGTGCGCCTTGGCGGCCTCGCTGAGCGGGAACGTCGTGGTCAGCGGGGTGAGCCTGCCCTCGGCCAGCGCGCGCATCGACAGCTCCTCCAGCCCGCGCAGGTTCGTGCCCTTCATCATCCGCGGCCCGACGACGACCGACGCGGTGATGCCGAGGCGGTAGAGGTCCGAGGTGTCGATGGCGGTGGGCTCGCCCGCCGACCAGCCGAACAGCAGGATCCGGCCGCCGACGCCGAGCAGCTCCAGCGACTTGCGGCCGGCCTCACCGCCGACGCCGTCGAGCACGACGGTGACCTGCCCGATGCCCTCGTCCCAGTCCGGGCGCGTGTAGTCGGCCACCACGTCCGCGCCCAGCTCGCGGACCAGGTCCAGCTTGGCGGTGCTCGCCACGCCGACCACCTTGGCCCCGACCGCCTTGGCCTCCTGCACGAACAACGCGCCGAGCCCGCCCGCCGCCGCGGTCACCAGGACCACGTCGTCGGCGGTGAGCTCGGCGATGCGCAGCACGCCGACGGCGGTGCGGCCGGTGCCGATCATGGCCACGGCCGCGTCGTCGGACACGTGGTCGGGCAGCTCGTGCAGCGAGGCGGCGTTCGCCACGGCCTGCTCCGCGTACCCGCCGCTGGCCTGGCCGAGGTGCGCGACGACGCGCTTGCCCAGCCAGTGCGGCTCGACCCCGTCACCCAGCGCGGTGACGACCCCCGCGACCTCCCGGCCCGGCGTCATGGGCAGCGCGGGCAGCGGGAACGGCCCGCCGTGCTCACCCCGGCGGATCGCCGTGTCGAGCAGGTGCACCCCGGCCGCGGACACCGCGACCCGCACCTGGCCCGCGGCCGGCTCCGGGTCCGGCGCCTGCTCGTAGCGCAGGTTCTCGGCCGGACCGAACTCGTGCTGAACGATGGCGTGCATCACTTGATCCCCTCTGAAGTCCTGCGCGCCACGCTAGGAGTTCGAGTTAAGTCGAGGTCAAGCGATCGTGCCCGATGGTCTCGGAGGTCGGTCCGACCAATTCGCGAACGCCGAAATTCCTTTGACGTGAGCGGCTTGTTCGGAGATAGTCGTACCGACACCGCGGTGGTGTTCGACGAACCACAAAGGGGACCTTCGTGAACAGCAGGGAGACCGAGTGGAACGGCTCCGCGACGCGTGCGTCCGGTGACCGGGGCCAGCGCTCCTGACCTGCCCGTACGTCAATAAGACGATACGGTGCGTGATTATTCGAAAAACTTATCGGTCTATTGGCCGTAATGATCGGCGCGCATTTGGCGTGGCACTGGCGGCCCGACCTTCATGGGGTGGGTCGGGGCGGATAAACCCCGGCACGACGGGGCGTGTGACTCCTGTCGGGAAAGGGGGGACGGGTTCGTGCGCCCGTCCCCCGCCGCCATTCGGCCCAAGAACCGGGCCCGGGCGGCGGCGGGCTGTTTGCGGTTCAGGCGCGACGGGTAGTCGGTGGGCGTCCGGAGCCCGGTCAGACGGGCTCGTGGTCCTCAGTTGGAGGGCGAGATGACCCACCACTCGACGGTCGGTCGCGTCAAGGTCGCGGGCCTGCAACCCGCCCAGGTGCTCGCAGGCCTGGTCGGTTTGGTCTTCCTCGCGTTGGGTGTGCTGGGCTTCGTGCGCACGGGGTTCGGCGACTTCGCGGGCGACCAGCACGCGATGCTGCTCGGGTTCGCGCTGAACCCGCTGCACAACGTGGTCCACCTGGCGTTCGGCGTGCTCGGCCTGCTGATGGCGAGCACGTCCGGCCTGGCCCGGCTGTACGGCTGGATCCTGTTCCTCGGCTACGGCGCAGTGCTGCTGTGGGGCCTGGCCCTGGCCGGGGTGTTCTCCACCAACCCGGTCGCCGGCCTCGGCAACCCGCTGGCGCTCAACGTCAACGACAACTGGCTGCACCTCGGCCTCGCCGCCGTCGGTCTGCTGATCGCGGTGCTGCCGGCGCGGCGGAAGATCGTGCCGGAGGAGCCGGTCGACACGCGCACCGGCGAGCCGATCGCCCCGATGGTCGATCCTGCCGCTCTTGGTGGTCCCGGGGAGGCGGAGCGGCGTCGGGAGCAGGCCCGGTACGAGCGGGAAGCGAGCATTCGCGACCCCAAGGCCGATCCGGTGACGCAGGAGATGCCGGCGCAGCGCACCGACGACGTGCCGCACGGCGCGCACCGCGACCAGCGGATCGAGTCGGTGGACCCGACCGTGAACCCGCGGCCGGTCCAGCCGATCGACCCGGCCATCGCGGAGCAGCACAAGTCGCGGTTCAGCCGGTGACGTTCGCGGTCAGTCGGTTGTGCAACCGATCCTGATGCGCTGACGGTAAGACGTGCGGTGCACGGTCCCGAGCGGACCGTGCACCGTCGTGCGTTGCCGGCTCGTGCGTTGCCGGCTCGTGCGTTGCCGGCTCGTGCGGGGTCAGGCCGCTGAGTCCATGCGGTCCACCTGGTCGTCGTCCAGTTTGATCTCCAGCGCGCCCAGGGTCTCCTCCAGCTGTGCGAGCGAGGTGGCGCCCACCAGCGGGATGATGTCCTGCCGCATCAGCCACGCGAGCACGACCTGGTTGACGGTGGCGCCGAGCTCCGCCGCGACCTCGTGCAGCACCTTCAGCCGCCGAGTGGTGCCGGGGTGGTCGTACGCCTCGCCCAGCGGCTTGTCCCGGTACCTGCCCGAGAGCAGCGCCGAGTACGCCACGAGCGTGACGTCGCCCTCCGCCCGCGCGTAGTCGAGCAGCTCGGCGGTCATGTGCACGTGACCGCCCTCGGGCAGCTTCACACCCGGCCGCGGGCGGAGGTAGCTGTACCGCTGCTGCACGGCGTTGTAGAGCGGCCAGCCGTTGGCCCGCGAGACCGCCCGTGCCCGGTCGAAGCGCCACGTGGCGTGGTTGCTGGCGCCGATCTCGCGCACCGTGCCGGCTTCGACGAGGGACGCGAACCCGCCGAGGGTGTCCTCCAGCGTGACGCTGCGGTCCTCGATGTGGCTGTAGTAGAGGTCGATGTGGTCGATGCCCAGCCGTGCCAGGCTCGCGGCGGCGGCGCGGCGGACCGTGTCGCCGGCCAGGCCCTCGGCGTTCTCCAGCCCGGTGCCCGGCGTCAACGGCCGCGCGCCCATCTTGGTGGCCACGACCATGTCGTCGCGGTTGCCGCGCGCGGCCAGCCAGCGACCGACCATGTGCTCGCTCTCGTCGCCCGTGCCACCGTCCCAGAACACGTAGTTGTTGGCCGTGTCCAGGAACGTGCCGCCCGCCTCGGCGAAGCGGTCCATGATCGCGAACGAGGTCTGCTGGTCGACTGAGGTGCCGAACGGCAGCGTGCCCAGCGCCAGGGCGCCGACCTCCAGTGAACCGATGCGCTGTCGTCTCATGGCGGTCAGCCTGGATGCTGGAGCGCGGTCCAGGTCAAGCCCCTGGTGCGGCCCCTGGCATGCTGGGTGGCGATGTCGACTCTGACGAAATGGGCTCCCGCCGTGTTGGCGCTGGTCCTGGTGGCCAGTCCGGGCGTGTGGCGGTACAGCAGGCACGTCATCACCATCGCGCACGAGGCCGGGCACGCCCTGGTCGCGCTGCTCACCGGCCGGCGGCTGGAGGGCATCAAGCTGAACTCCGACACGTCCGGGGTCACCGTGTCGCGTGGCAGGCCGACCGGGTTCGCGGTCGTGCTGATGTACTTCGCGGGGTACGTGACGCCGTCGTTGCTCGGGTTGGGTGCGGCGGTCCTGGTGACGTCCGAGCAGGTCCGGCCGTTGCTGTGGGCGACGGTCGGGTTGCTGGCCGGAATGCTGATCATGATCCGCAACGCGTTCGGCGTGCTGTCGGTCGTGGTGACGGGGGCGGTGATGTTCGCCGTGTCGTGGTACGCGACGGCGGAGTGGCAGGCGGCGTTCGCGTTGTTCGTGACGTGGTTCTTGTTGTTGGGCGGGGTGCGGCCGGTGGGTGAGTTGCAGCGGCGGCGGATGCGGGGGCTGGCGCGGCAGTCCGATGCCGATCAGCTGGCGCGGATCACGCGGGTGCCCGGGTTGGTGTGGGTGCTGCTGTTCGCCGGGGTTGCGGTGGGGACGCTGATGGTGGGCGGTCGGCTGCTGCTGCCGTTGTAGGGGTTTGGTCTTGGGCTGGGGGTCGGGTGGATCCTGGTTCAGTCCGGCTCGATTTGACATGGGGCCCTTACGGGTGCCCCAGGCAGGCCAAAGCCGGGCAGGCCCGGCGGGAAAAGCGTCCGCCAAGCCTGCCCGGCTTCGACCAGCCTATGGCACCCGAACCCATGTCAAATCGGGCCTAGGTGCGGGCGCTGCGGGCCCGTTGTGGCTGGTTGTGAGGTGGTTGGTGAGGGGTTGGTGAGGGGTTGGCAGACCACTCGACCGGGCGAAGAGTGCAACCAAGGACAACCCAAACCGCATTTCTCACGTTAGCCGGATAAAACGGCCGGCCCGGCGGCGGCGGACGTCGCTATGACCGTCGGCAACAGCCATAGTTTCCGCCACGGCCACCGTCACAGCCCTCAACGCCCGTCAGGCCGTCAGGTGCCATTTGCGCCCCCGCCAACCGGGCTCACCGCCAACCCGTCCCAAGGCCCGCCGCGTCCGCCACGCCCTGCGCCCCCCCGCCACGCCCTGCGCCCCCCGCCAGCGCCCTGCGCGCTCGCCAGGCGCGCCCGACCGCGATTGCCAGGTCGGTGGCGCCCCGCTTGCCTCGCCAGCCCGCACCAGAGCCACCCCCCGCACCAGAGCCACCCCCCGCACCAGAGCCACCCCCCGCACCAGAGCCACCCCCCGCACCAGAGCCACCCCCCGCACCAGGCCCACCAAGCGCGCCGGCCGTAGGAACCTCGCTTGCCCATCCCAGGCCTTTGGCGGCGTGGGGGTAAGGGCTGTTGGGTCGGGTAACCCGTTCTTTTCTAGGGAGGACGCCATGACCGACACCGTCGCCGACTTCGTGCTCCGCCGCCTGCGTGATTGGGGAGTCGAGCACGTCTTCGCCTATCCGGGTGACGGCATCAACGGGCTGGTTTCGGCTTTCGGGCGTAGTGGCGATCGGCCGAGGTTTGTGCAGGCGCGGCACGAGGAGATGTCCGCGATGCAGGCCGTGGGCTATGCCAAGTTCGGTGGGCGGGTCGGGGTGTGCATGGCCACGTCGGGGCCCGGGGCGATCCACCTGTTGAACGGGCTGTACGACGCGAAGTTGGACCACGTGCCGGTGGTGGCGATCGTCGGGCAGACCGCGCGCACCGCGATGGGTGGCAGCTATCAGCAGGAAGTGGACCTGCACTCGTTGTTCAAGGACGTCGCGTCGGAGTACCTGGTCGACGTGACCGTCCCCGAGCAGTTGCCCAACGCGCTGGACCGCGCCATCCGCACCGCCGAGTCGCAGCGGGCGCCCACGGCGCTGATCATCCCGGCCGACGTCCAGGAGTTGGAGTACTCGCCGCCTGAGCACGCCTTCAAGCACGTGCCCTCCAGCGCCCCCAGCCGGGGGTGGGCCACCGCGGTCCCCTCGACGGACGACGTCGAACGCGCGGTCGAGGTGTTGAACGCGGGGGAGCGCGTGGCGGTGCTCGTCGGGCAGGGGGCGCGCGGGGCCGGTGGTGAGGTTCGCCAGGTGGCCGAGGTGCTGGGGGCCGGGGTGGCGAAGGCGTTGTTGGGCAAGGACGTGCTGCCCGACGACGAGCCGTGGGTGACCGGGGCGATCGGGTTGTTGGGCACGAGGCCGAGCTACGAGCTGATGCGGGACTGCGACACGTTGTTGATCGTCGGGTCGAGCTTCCCGTACTCGCAGTTCCTGCCCGAGTTCGGCCGCGCGCGGGCGGTGCAGGTGGACGTCGACGGGCGGTTCATCGGGATGCGCTACCCGACCGAGGTGAACCTCGTCGGTGACGCCGGGGCGACCTTGCGGGCGATGCTGCCGTTGCTGCGGCGCAAGGAAGACCGGACCTGGCGGGAGACCGTCGAGGGCAACGTGGCCGAGTGGTGGGAGACGTTGCGGCGGCAGTCCTTCGTGGACGCCGACCCGGTGAACCCCATGCGGATCATGTGGGAGCTGTCGTCCCGGTTGCCGGAGGACGCGATCGTGACCGCCGACTCGGGGTCCGCGGCGAACTGGTACGCCCGGCTGGTCAAGTTGCGCGGCCGGATGCGCGGGTCGTTGTCGGGCACGTTGGCGACGATGGGCGCCGGGGTGCCGTACGCGATCGGGGCGAAGTTCGCGCACCCGGAACGCCCGGTTGTCGCGTTGGTCGGCGACGGCGCGATGCAGATGAACGGGCTGGCCGAGTTGATCACCATCGCCCGCTACTACGAGGAGTGGGCGGATCCGCGGTGCGTGGTGTGCGTGCTGCACAACAACGACCTCAACCAGGTGACGTGGGAGCTGAGGGCGATGGGCGGCGCGCCGAAGTTCGAGGAGTCGCAGGTGCTGCCCGACATCGGCTACGCGGCGTTCGCGCGGGCCGTCGGGTTGGGCGGGATCGACGTGTCCGACCCGGCCGACCTGGGCGGCGCGTGGGACGAGGCGTTGTCCGCCGCCCGGCCCGTGGTGCTGGACGTGCGGTGCGACCCGAACCTGCCTCCCATCCCGCCGCACACGACGTTCGAGCAGGCCAAGGCCACCGCCGAGGCGATGCTCAAGGGCGACCCGGACGCGTGGGACGTGGTCAGGCGCGGGGTGGCGACCAAGGTTCAGGAATTCCTGCGCGGGTAACCGGTGGCCATGGTCAGCATCGGTTACTTCCTCTCCAGCGAGGAACACGGACCGCGCGAGCTGGTGGCGCAGGCGCGGTGGGCGGAGCAGGCCGGGTTCGAGCGCCTGTGGATCTCCGACCACTACCACCCGTGGAACCGCGAGCAGGGCAACAGCCCGTTCGTGTGGTCCGTCATCGGCGCGCTGTCGGAGGTCACCTCCTTGCCCGTCACGACCGCTGTCACCTGTCCGACGCTGCGGATTCACCCGGCCGTGGTGGCACAGGCCGCGGCGACGGCCGCCGTCCAGTGCCGGGGCGGGTTCACCCTCGGCGTCGGCACCGGCGAGGCGTTGAACGAGCACATCTTCGGCGACCCGTGGCCGTCCGCGCCGGAACGGCTGGAGATGCTGGAAGAGGCCGTCGAGGTGATGCGGGCGCTGTGGACCGGCGAGGAGGTCAGCCACCGCGGCGAGCACTACACGGTCGAGAACGCGCGGCTCTACACGGTGCCGCCGTCACCCGTTCCGGTGTACGTGTCGGCGTTCGGGCCGAAGGCGGCGGAGGTGGCCGGGCGCATCGGCGACGGCCTGTGCTCCACCATGCCGGACGCGTCGCTGGTGGCGAAGTTCCGCGCCGCCGGCGGTGAGGGCAAGCCCACCCAGGCCGGGTTCAAGGTGTGCCACGCGTCGTCCGCCGAGGAGGCCGTGAAGACGGCGCACCGGCTGTGGGCGAACGAGCAGCTGCCCGGCGAGCTGGCCCAGGTGCTGCCGACGCCGCGGCACTTCGAGCAGGCGTCGACGCTGGTCACCGAGGACATGGTGGCCTCGGCGCTGCCCGTCGGGCCCGACCCGCGGCCGTACCTCGACCGCGTCCGCGAGTTCGCCGACGCGGGCTACGACGAGGTGTACGTGAGCCAGATCGGCCCGGACCAGGAGCGGTTCTTCTCGTTCTGGGCCGAGTCCGTCGCGCCCGAGCTGGAGGGCGCCTTCGCCACGCCGGGAGGAGTGCGATGACCGATCCGAACGAACGCCCGCTGGACGAGATCGAGCAGCTGGACGAGGACGAGCTCGGCGTCGACCCGCTGGAGCGCGGCGTCGAGCCGCCCGAGCACTGGAGCGCCGCCGACCGCCACGGCACCACGCCGCGCGAGCTGCGCGAGGGCGCGACCCTCGACCAGCGGCTGGCGCAGGAGGAACCGGAGTAATCCACCTCCACCGGTAATCCATCCGATGAGGCGCACCACGTTTGCCCCCCGGGGACCAGCGGGTAAGCCGTGATCAAGCACCTGTGACACCGCAAGGGGGTTCATCCGATGACCAGCACCGCGCGCCTGCCCAAGCCCGTGACCGACGTCTGGGACTGGCAGAAGGAAGGGTTGTGCCGAGGCCGTGACAGCGCGGTCTTCTTCCACCCCGACAACGAGCGCGGCTCCGCCCGAGCCGCTCGCGAGGACAAGGCCAAGCAGCTCTGCGCCCGCTGCCCCGTCGTGGACCCGTGCCGCGAGCACGCGCTCGCGGTGCAGGAGCCGTACGGGGTCTGGGGCGGCATGGGCGAGGACGAACGCCGTCGCATCATCGCCAACCGCCGCCGCTCCGCCGCCTGAGCACCGACCTGGCCGCCGCCGGTCGGGCCGCCCCCGCCCTCCGGACCCCAGAATCGGGGGGGGGGGGGGGGGGGGGGGGGGGGGGGGGGGGGGGGGGGGGGGGGGGGGGTGGGGTCCTTCGTAAGGGTCTTCTTCCTGGGCGGCGACTCGTTCTTTGCTTCTGTTT
>NZ_JBVJVK010000057.1:32083-50372 GCF_055603705.1 Actinosynnema sp. NPDC037264
AGGAAGGCAAACCTCTGCCAACCCCCCCACCCCCCCCCCCCCCCCCCCCCCCCCCACCCCCCTCCCCCCCCCCCCCCCCCCCCCCCCCCCCCCCCCCCCGCGATTCTTTTCGCTCCGCGCGCCGTCCTACTCGGTCAACCCCTCGCGCAGCTGCCGCAGCGTCTTGGCCAGCAGCCGCGACACGTGCATCTGCGAGATGCCGACCTTCTGCGCGATCTGGGTCTGCGTCATGTTCCCGAAGAACCGCATCACCACGATCTTGCGCTCCCGCTCCGGCAACTTCTCCAGCAACGGGTGCAGCGCCTCGCGCTGCTCGATCGCCTCCAGCTCCGGGTCCTCCTCGCCGAGCGTGCTGCCCAGCGAGATGGAGCTGTCGTCGGCCACGAGCAGGTCGTCCAGCGACGCGCTGTGGTAGGCGTTGCCGGCCGCCAGTCCTTCGTGGATCTCTTCCCGGGTCAACCCCAGGTGCTGCGCCAGCTCGCTGGGCGTCGGCGCGCGGCCGAGCTCCTGCGACAGCCGCGCCGACCCCGCGTTGATCGCCAGGTGCAGCTCCTTGAGCCGCCGCGGCATCCGCACCGACCAGCTGGAGTCGCGGAAGTACTTCCGGACCTCGCCCATGATCGTCGGCACCGCGAACGACAGGAAGTCGCTGCCGCGTTCCGGGTCGAACCGGTCCACGGCGTTGATCAACCCGACCGTCGCCACCTGCACCAGGTCGTCGTGCGGCTCGCCGCGGTGGCCGAACCGCCGGGCGATGTGCTTGGCCACGGGCAGGTGCTCGGTCACCAGCTCGTCGCGCAGCCGCTCCCGCTCCGGGTCGTCCTTCGCGGTCGCGGCGAGCCGGACGAACAGCGGCGCCAGGTGGTCGTAGTCACCCTGGGTGCCGGACCGCGTCGTGCCCCCGTCCGACCCCGTCACGCATCCACCGTCCCCAGCGACCGCTTGACCAGGTCGATGTGCACCTCGAACGCGTCCGCCTGCGGCGCGACCCACGTCGTGACCGAGTCGACCAGCGCGCTCAGCACCCGCCAGCCGAAGCTGTCCCGGTCCGGCGGCGCCGACCGCTGCGAGCCCACCTTGGTGAACACCTGCACCGAACCGTCGACCACCACGAACTGGGCGCTGAGCACGGCACCCCCGGCGGCCAGCGAGATCAGGGTCGAGCACGCCTCGTCGACCGCCAGCTTCAAGTCCTCGATGGAGTCAAGGTCGAAGTCCTGCCGCATGGCGATGTCCGCCGCCACGGCTCGGACGATCGACAGCTGCGTGGGGTCGGCCGCCATCCGCAACTCGACCCCGGCCAGGGCGTTATCCGACTCACCGCTTCGCGGCTCAGTGTGCGACACGCTCACCTCGTCGTCCGTTCTGTCTCGTTGTGCTGCTGAAGCTATCGATACCCGAATTGATCGTCGTTCACACGTGTAGCCGACGCGCGGGCCGGGAAGACTGCTTGGTGCGACGGGGAGGCCTTTTGACCGATCAACTCGCGGACCACCACTGGGGTGTCGAGTTCCCGGCACAGCCCGGGCAGCTCGCCGTGGTACGCGCCCGGCTCGACGCGTGGCTGGCCGCCGAGGGACTGCCGGAGGACGACCGGTACGACCTGCTCCTCGCGGTCAACGAGGCCGCGAGCAACGCCGTGGAGCACGCCTACGGCCCTGACGAGCACGGTCTCGTCCACATCGACGCCGACGCCAGACCCGACGGCAGCGTGCGCGTCGTGGTCAGCGACCACGGCGGCTGGCGCGTGCCGCCGCCGACCCTGACCGCCCGCGGTCGGGGTCTGCTGCTCATGCGCGAGAACGTCGACGAGGTGATGGTCGACCGCAGCGCGACCGGCACCACCGTCACCCTGGTCCTCGGTCCGCGCCACCGCTCTCGCGGCACGTTGCTCGCCGTACCGCCACCGGTCGACCCGGTGGACGTGACGGCCCGTGACGGCTGGGTGGAAGTGCACGTTCGCGGCGACGTCCCGGCGCACGCCGCGCCCGCCGTCCGTCGCCGCATCCTGACCGCCGCACGGGGCGGGACCGTACCGGTGGTCGTCGACCTGCGCGCGTTGGGCGAGCGCAGCGAGGGCCTGATCCGCAGCCTGCGCGCCGTCGCCGACGCCGCCGCCGCGGCGGGCAACCGGGTCGTCGTGCGCGCACCCGAAGACGGCCACGCCCGCCGCGCACTCGTCGCGGCGGGCGTGGACCAAGTCGTCGACCTGGTGCCGCACGTCTAGCCCCGGTCCGTCATCGCCGGCTCAGCGGGACTCGTCGGCCTCCAGCGCCTGGTCGACCGACTCGAAGACGCTGAACACCTCGCCCAGGCCGGTCGCGGCCAGCGGGCGGGTCACGGCGCGCTCCACCGCCACGACGCGGAACGCCGCGCCACGGCGCTTGGCGTGCTGCGAGGCCTCCACCAGCACCGCGAGGCCGGCCGAGCCGAGGAAGCTGACCCCCGACAGGTCCAGCACCAGGGCGCTGCCCGCGTCGAGGTGCTGCAACGCGTCCGCCCGCAGTTGCGGCGCGGTGAGCATGTCGATCTCACCGCTCACCGCGAGCACGGTGACGCCTTCGGCCGCGGTGCGCGCGGCGAGTCCGAGCTGCCCGGCCCGCGGGCTCTCGGCCGCGGCGGACTCGGCTCCGCTCGTCGCCACGACGTCCGGATCCTGAACCGTCACGAGGCACTCCTCTTCAGCTGGAACCGCTGGGTGGGAAGCCCGGACGCACCAAGTGTGCGCGCACTACAGAACAGCAGCGTGGCGGAAACGTTTCCCCGCTAGCCGGACTTCCCGGCGCGGCTGTTGGCTCAACCGCTGCGCCACCCACCGTACGGAGCCGGTCGCGACACCACAAGCGCGTGGGTGGCGCCCTGATAGGCACCAGTGTAATGCGCTGTTCGGTGTGCGGTGGACGACGCACGGTGAACGGTTTGGGGCCGCCGGGGCCGGTTACACCTCGAGGGAAGCGTTCCCGCCCGTGGCGCGCAACTGGGCGACACAACCGCCCGCCGGCCGGAATCGGGCATGAATGAGGAGGTGGTCTCGACCACAGTCGCGCAGAATCGGGTGACGGGGATAACGCCGCGAGAGCCGTGAGCGACAACCCTGGTGGAGGGATTTCACATGAGCACCAGAACGGAAACCGAGTCCGAGCCCGCGAAGCGCGGGGCGGCGCGTGCCGGCGCCACAGGCGCGGCGGCGCTGCCCACAGCCCCCTGCAGCGTGGTGTGGAGCAAGGGCCACGCCTACGTGCTCGAAGGTTTCCGGGCCCGCTGGGTCGGCGTCGACGACCGAGGTCGTCCGCAGGCGCTCAGCGGTGACGAACTGCAACGCCGCGGCTGGAGCCGCACCCGTTCGAACAACTGAACGAGCCCGCGAGGGGTCGCACCGCGAGTCGACCACCGGGGCACGCCGGGCGGCCATCTACAGTGCGGACGTGTCGCACGATCCAGCCGACCGGCTGCTGACCATCCCGAACGCGCTGAGCGTGTTGCGGCTGCTCGGCGTGCCCCTGTTCCTGTACCTGCTGCTCGGGCCGCACGCCGACGGCTGGGCGCTGGTCGTGCTGGTCGCGGCGGGCCTGTCCGACTGGCTCGACGGCAAGATCGCCCGCTGGCTCGACCAGGCCAGCAAGCTCGGCGCCCTGCTCGACCCGGCCGCCGACCGCCTCTACATCCTCGCCACGCTGGTCGCGTTCGTCGTGCGCGGCATCGTGCCCTGGTGGGTGGCGGCGGTGCTGGTCGGCCGCGAGCTCGTCGTCGGCGTCTGCCTGCCCGTGCTCCGGGCCCGCGGCTACGGCCCGTTCGAGGTCAACTACCTCGGCAAGGCGGCCACGTTCAACCTGCTCTACGCGTTCCCCATGCTCCTGCTCGCCCAGGGCGCCTCCACCGCCGCGCAGATCGCCCGTCCGGTGGCGTACGCGTTCATGGTCTGGGGAGGAGCCTTGTACCTGTGGTCAGGCGTGCTGTACGTCTACCAGTTCGGCCTCGCGATGCGGCGACGGCCGGGTGTCGCGCCGGCCTGAAGGTCGACGTGGGAAGATCCGGCGGAGCGTTGATCCACCGTCATTGAAGGAGCACACCGCGGTGATTCCCGAGGAGCTCAAGTACACCGAGGAACATGAGTGGGTGCTGCGCACCGGTGAGGACACCGTGCGCGTGGGCATCACCGACTACGCCCAGGAACAACTGGGTGACGTCGTGTTCGTCCAGCTCCCGGAGCTCGGCGAGCAGGTCGCGGCCGGGCAGACGCTCGGCGAGGTGGAGTCGACCAAGAGCGTGTCCGACATCTACGCGCCGCTCGCGGGCGAGGTCGTCGCCCGCAACGACTCGCTCGACCAGCAGCCCGACCTGGTGAACTCCGACCCGTACGGCGAGGGTTGGATGGTGGAATTGCGGCTGGAGGACCCGTCCGCGGTCGACGACCTGCTCGACGCCGCCGCGTACCAGGAGCTGGTGGCACAGGGGTGACGTCGATCTTCCGGCGGCTCTTCGGTCGGTGGGGGAGCCGCTCCTCAGACCAGGGTTCGGGCACGATAGGTTCTAGCGGTCTCGACGGTTCCAGCAGCAGGAGGAGAGCTCAGGTGAGCACGAACGACGGGCCAGGCGTTCCGCCCGAGCAGTCCCCGGAGCGGACCTCCGTTTTCCGGGCCGACTTCCTCGCCGAGGTCGAGGGCGCCGAGGCGCCCGCCCAGGAGCCGGCCGTCGCGGGTGTCGACGCACTGCCCGCCGGTTCGGCGCTGCTCGTGGTCAAGCGCGGCCCCAACGCGGGGTCGAGGTTCCTGCTGGACCGCGACACGACCAGCGCGGGGCGGCACCCCGACAGCGACATCTTCCTCGACGACGTGACGGTCTCCCGCCGCCACGCCGAGTTCCGCCGCGAGGGCGGCGAGTTCGTGGTCATCGACGTGGGCAGCCTCAACGGCACCTACGTCAACCGCGAGCCCGTCGACCAGGCGGTGCTGGCGAACGGCGACGAGGTGCAGATCGGCAAGTTCCGCCTCGTGTTCCTGACCGGTCCGGGCGCCGGGGGCCAGGGGGCCTGAGCGATGGGGCTCCGGTGACGGCGGCCGGGCGGCCACGCGGGGGGTTGAGCATCGGGGCGGTGCTGGCGCAGCTGCGACCCGACTTCCCCGACGTCACCATCTCCAAGATCCGATTCCTGGAGTCGGAGGGCTTGGTCCGCCCGGCGCGCACGGCCTCGGGGTACCGGCAGTTCACGTCCGCCGACGTGGACCGCCTGCGGTACATCCTGTCCGCTCAACGGGACAGGTACCTGCCGCTGAAAGTCATCAAGGAGCAGTTGGACGCGGCCGACCAGGGCGCGTCGAAGGCGATGCGCGCGGTCGACCTCGCACCGGCCGCCGGGCACCGGGTCACCCGCGAGGACCTGCTGGCGCGCGCGGGCATCGAGCCGGGCGTGCTGGCGGACCTGGAGCAGCACGGCCTGATCAGGCCAGGTGCGGGCGGGTTCTACGACCACGAGGCCGTGCAGATCGCCTCGACCGTGCGGGCGATGGCCGAGCACGGCCTGGAGGCCCGGCACCTGCGCCCCTTCCGCGCCGCGGCCGACCGCGAGGTCGGGTTGGTGGAGCAGGTCGTCGGCGCGGCCCACCGCTCACGCGACCGTGACGACGTGGTGCGGGAGTTGGCGGCGCTCTCCGTAACGCTGCACACACTCTTGGTGAAGGTCGGTTTGCGAGAGGTCGTCGGACGACCTGTTTCGCCGAGGTGAACACGTGTCCGCATCGTGATCCGAAGCGGGCGGGCGGTTGCGCACAGGGCCCGCTTGGCGGGTAGCGTCGAAAGAGTACGTGGGGGATCCTCGTTGGTAGCGGGGACGCCAGAATTTCAGCGCGCTGAGGGAGGCGAGACCCGATGAGCGAAATGCGCGTCGTCGGCGTGCGGGTGGAACTGCCCGCCAACCAGCCGATCCTGCTGCTGCGCGAAACCGAGGGCGAACGGTACCTGCCGATCTGGATCGGATCGGTCGAGGCCACGGCGATCGCGTTGGAGCAGCAAGGTGTCCGTCCTGCCCGGCCGTTGACGCACGACCTGCTCAAGGACGTCATCGGAGCCCTCGGCCGGCAGCTGGAGCAGGTGCGGATCACGGACTTGCAGGAAGGCACCTACTTCGCGGAACTCGTCTTCGACGGCGACATCCGCGTGTCCGCGCGGCCGAGCGATTCGGTGGCGCTGGCCCTGCGGATCGGCGTGCCGATCCACGCGGAGGAGTCGGTGCTGGCGGAGGCGGGCCTCATCATCCCGGACGAGCAGGAGGACGAGGTCGAGAAGTTCCGCGAGTTCCTCGACTCCGTATCGCCCGAGGACTTCCGCGGCGCCGACACGTAACCGTCCGCCCCCACCACGCCCTGCCTACCGGCACGGCCCCGGCACACCAGAGCACGCCTCCCCACAGCCGTCCACTGACACGCCCTTGCCCACGCCCTTCCCGAAGGAAGGGCTTCGTGTCATCCCGCCGACCTGGCTCCGCCCTACCGCGCGTGTCAAGGGGGCTGTGTGTCCCTTGCCGCGCCCGTCCACCGATGCCTGCCCCCTTGATACGTGTGGTAGCCCGTAGGGAGGTCGGTGGGATGACACGAAACCCGCACCACAACGGACCCGCCGCCGAACCACCCACCGGCCCGTCATCCTGCTGATCTGCCCGTCCGGCGAGGACATGCTTTTCAGCCTGCACGCACCCCCGCCGCACCCCGCCGCACCCCTACCGCCTGGGACCGCACACCACTGCCCCGGGCCTCACACCAACCTGCCGCTTGCGGACAAGCGGGTCGGGTGCTTGACAAAACCAGCCCGTCACCGATCCGTCGAACCGCTCTCCACCACGCCCCGCGAAGGGCCGCGCCCAAGGGCCCCACACCGTCAACGGCCCCTCGCGAGCGTGTGCGGTGCGTTGTGGATCAACCCCGCGTGCCACCTCCAGGTGTCACGCCTCTGGGTTACACAACGTCAACCTTCGTCCGCTAAACGATCACTAAACGTCACCCGAATGGCTTACGACAGGCGACTCTCTCAACCTCAACCTCACGTTGAGGCAAGACACGCCCAGCGCGTCGCGTTGACCTGCCCCCTACCCGGTCTTACCGTCGAACTCAGGTGAATTGCCACGGTGTGATTCGGGCACCGCGGCGGCTTCACGTTGGTCGCCGGTCGTCGTGACCGGACCGAGGGGAGGCAGGCGTGGTCGAGGAAGCGCCCATCCGGGCCGGATCCGGCGAACAGGGTGAGCTGTTCCCGGACTCCTCGCTGCCGGACGAACTGGTCGGGTACCGCGGCCCCGCCGCGTGCCAGATCGCGGGCATCACCTACCGCCAGCTGGACTACTGGGCGCGCACGGGGTTGGTCAACCCGACGATAAGGAGTGCCCACGGCTCCGGCAGCCAACGGCTCTACTCGTTCAAGGACATCCTGGTCCTCAAGGTCGTCAAGCGGCTGCTGGACACCGGTGTCTCGTTGCAGAACATCCGGGTCGCGGTCGACCACCTGCGCCGCCGCGGCGTGCAGGACCTGGCCCGGATCACGCTGTTCAGCGACGGCACCACCGTCTACGAGTGCACGTCGCCGGAAGAGGTGGTCGACCTGCTCCAAGGCGGCCAAGGGGTGTTCGGCATCGCGGTCTCCGGCGCGATGCGGGAGATCAGCGGCACGATCCACGACTTCCCCGCCGAACGCGCGGACGGCGCCGAGATCGTGGAGCCTGCCGACGACGAGCTGTCCCGCCGGCGCCGCACGAGGGCCATCGGCTGACCGCCCGGCGCAAGGCGGCCGGCTGACCGACGTGCTCGCCCGGCGCAACGCGGCCGGCTGACCGGCCCGCACACCCGGCGCAACGCGATGAGATCCACGTCGCGCCGGCGGTACCGCTCACCCACCCGCCGGGTACGATTTCGCGCGTAGTCGCTTTATCCCGTGCGGGAGAGTCCGAGCCAGTCTCGGCGCCGAAGGAGCAAATCCTCCCCGGAACCTCTCAGGCGCAAGGACCGTGCGGGTGAGACGCCTCTGGAAAGCGGGTCGGCCACCACCGACCGACCCCGCCGACGGTGCAAACCCGACAGCCGGGTGAAGCTCTCAGGCGCCCGCCGGGCAGAAGACAGAGGGGGAGGGCAACGGCAGAAGTCTGTCCGGAGCCCTGGAGGCCAGCACCGATGACGCAGGACCGCATCCCCCTCGCCGCACTCGAGCACGGCACCCCGTTCGCCGACCGGCACGTGGGCCCGCGGCCCGCCGAGCTGGCCCGCATCCTCGACGTGATCGGTGTCGGCTCCCTGGAGGAACTGGCGCAGCACGCCGTCCCCGAGTCGATCCGCGAGCGCGACCTGGTGCTGGACCTGCCCGCGCCCGCCACCGAGACCGAGGCGCTGGCCGAGCTGCGCGCCCTCGCCTCCCGCAACCGCCCGATGACGCAGATGATCGGGCTCGGCTACTACGGCACGACCACGCCGCCGGTGATCCGCCGCAACGTGCTGGAGAGCCCCGCCTGGTACACCGCGTACACGCCGTACCAGCCGGAGATCTCCCAGGGCCGCCTCGAAGCCCTGCTGAACTTCCAGACGATGGTCGCCGACCTGACCGGCCTGCCGCTGGCCAACGCCTCGATGCTGGACGAGTCCACCGCGGCCGCCGAGGCCATGACGCTGGTCCGCCGCGCGGGACGGTCCAAATCGAACAAGTTCGTCGTGGACGCCGACACGCTGCCGCAGACGCTGGCCGTCATCGAGACGCGCGCCGAGCCGCTGGGCATCGAGATCGTGACCGCCGACCTGTCGCAGGGCATCGAGGGCCTCGGCCTCGGCGGCGACTTCTTCGGCGTGCTGCTGTCCTACCCCGGCGCGTCCGGCGTGGTGCGCGACCACGCGGCGGTCGTCGAGGAGATCCACAAGGCGGGCGCGCAGGCCGTGGTCGCCGCCGACCTGCTGGCGTTGACGCTGCTGCGCCCGCCCGGCGAGATCGGCGCGGACGTCGTCATCGGCACCACGCAGCGCTTCGGCGTGCCGATCGGGTTCGGCGGGCCGCACGCGGGCTACATGGCCGTGCGCCAGGGCTTGGAGCGGCAGCTGCCCGGCCGGCTCGTCGGCGTGTCCGTGGACGCGGACGGCTCGCTCGCCTACCGCCTCGCCCTGCAGACGCGCGAGCAGCACATCCGCCGGGAGAAGGCGACCAGCAACATCTGCACCGCGCAGGTCCTGCTGGCGGTGATCGCGTCGATGTACGCGGTGTACCACGGTCCGGAAGGGCTGAAGGCGATCGCGACCCGCGCCCACCGGATGGCGACCGTGCTGGCCGCCGGTCTGCTGGAGGGCGGCGTCGAGATCGTGCACGGCGAGTTCTTCGACACCGTGCGCGCCCGCGTCGAAGGACGTGCCGCCGCCGTCGTCTCCGCCGCGCGCGACCTCGGCGTGAACCTGTGGCAGGTCGACGACGACGTGGTGTCCATCGCGTGCGACGAGACCACCACGCGCGAGCACCTGGTCGCGGTGTGGAAGGCGTTCGGCGTGACCGTCGCGGACGTGGACGGCCTGGACGCCGACACCGCCGACGGCATCCCTTCCGACCTGCGCCGCACCAGCGACTACCTGACCCACCCGGTGTTCCACTCGCACCGCTCCGAGACCGCGCTGCTGCGCTACCTGCGCGCGTTGTCGGACAAGGACGTCGCGCTGGACCGCAGCATGATCCCGCTGGGCTCGTGCACGATGAAGCTCAACGCCACGGCCGAGATGGAGCCGATCACGTGGCCGGAGTTCGCCGACCTGCACCCGTTCGCGCCCGCGTCGGACGCCGACGGGCTGCTGAGCATCGTCGGTGACCTGGAGCGGTGGCTGGCCGAGGTCACCGGGTACGACGCGGTGTCGTTGCAGCCGAACGCGGGCAGCCAGGGCGAGTTCGCGGGCCTGCTGGCGATCCGCGCCTACCACCGCGCCAACGGCGACGACCACCGCGACGTGTGCCTGATCCCGTCCAGCGCGCACGGCACCAACGCCGCGTCCGCCGTGATGGCCGGGATGCGGGTCGTGGTCGTCAAGTGCGACGACCACGGCAACGTGGACATCGAGCACCTGCGTTCGACGGTCGACGCGCACCGCGACGACCTGGCCGCGATCATGATCACCTACCCGTCGACGCACGGCGTGTACGAGGACACCGTGCGCGAGGTGTGCGGGCTGGTGCACGACGCCGGTGGCCAGGTGTACGTCGACGGCGCGAACCTCAACGCGCTGATCGGGTTGGCGCAGTACGGCAAGTTCGGGTCGGACGTGTCGCACCTGAACCTGCACAAGACGTTCTGCATCCCGCACGGCGGCGGTGGCCCGGGTGTCGGGCCGATCGGCGTGCGGTCGCACCTGGCGCCGTTCCTGCCGAACCACCCGTTGCAGCCGTCGGCCGGTCCGGCGACCGGTGTCGGCCCGATCAGCGCCGCGCCGTGGGGTTCGGCGTCGATCCTGCCGATCTCGTGGGCGTACGTGCGGATGATGGGCGCCGACGGCCTCCGCCGCGCCACGCTCACCGCCGTGGCGGCGGCGAACTACGTGGCCCGCCGCCTGGACGAGCACTTCCCGGTGCTCTACACCGGCGAGGGCGGTTTCGTGGCCCACGAGTGCATCCTCGACCTGCGGCCGATCACCAAGGCGACCGGCGTGACGGTGGACGACGTGGCGAAGCGGTTGGCGGACTACGGGCTGCACGCGCCGACCATGTCGTTCCCGGTGGCGGGCACGCTCATGGTGGAGCCGACGGAGAGCGAGGACCTGGGCGAGATCGACCGGTTCATCGACGCGATGATCGCGATCCGGCACGAGATCGACCGCGTCGGCTCGGGCGAGTGGCCGGTGGACGACAACCCGCTGCGCAACGCGCCGCACACGGCGGCCTCCATCGCGACGGAGTGGAACCACCCGTACAGCCGGGAGGTGGCGGTGTTCCCGGCGGGCACGTCGGCGCCGAAGACCTGGCCCCCGGTGCGCCGCATCGACGGCGCCAAGGGCGACCGCAACCTGGTCTGCTCCTGCCCGCCGGTCTCCGCTTACGGCGGCTGACCACCCGCCGGTCTCCGCTTGCGGCATCTGACCGGTCTCCGCTCACGGCGGCTGACCGGTTCCCGCTCACGGCGGTTGACCACCGCGGCGTCGCACGGGAACCCGGGGGGACCGGGTTCCCGTGCGGCACCGTCGTGGCTCAGCCGGTCGCACGCGCAGCGGGCTGTCGCAGGGCGCCACGACGAACCCCTCACCCACGAGGTCGCGCGGACCAGTCGAGTGATTACGCACTGTCACCCGATCGGGTTTCCGGACGTCGGCGATCAGGTGAGCTCGTAGTCCAGTTCGAACCGTCCCGGCTCGCCTTGGGCCCACGTGATCCGGCCCGTGCCGGTGAGGCCCGCCAGCTCGCCGGTGGCGGAGGTGATGGTGACGGTGGCGTCCGCCACGCCGTCGTGGAAGCCGCCGACGTGGTGCAGGACGAAGCTGCCGGTGCGGCCGTTCAGGGCCCCGGTGACGACCTCGTAGCCGGTCGAGGCGCAGGAGTCGTCGTCCGCGTACGACATGACGAAGCGCAGGTCGCCCACGGCTTCCAGGTCACCGGTGTAGGTGGCCGTCATGCCGCCGACCGTCTGCTTCGGGCCGGTGACCTCGTCGTAGCGCTTGCCGTCCCACGTGTGCTCGTCCCAGCTCTTCATCTCCGCGCGTGCGGTGGCGTGTGTGGTCATGGGGTGGAGCCTGCCGGACGTACCTGACAGTTCCTGTCAGGATGGTCCGATGCGCGCCAGTCGGTTGCTGTCCCTGCTCCTCCTGCTCCAGTCGCGCGGCCGGATGACGGCGCAGGAGCTGGCAGACGAGCTGGAGGTCTCGGTCCGCACCGTGTACCGCGACGTGGAGGCGCTCGGCGCGTCCGGCGTGCCCGTGTACGCCGACCGCGGGCCGGCGGGTGGCTACCGGCTGGTCGACGGGTACCGCACCCGGCTGACCGGGTTGACCACCGAGGAGGCCGACTCGCTGTTCCTGGCGGGTATGCCCGGCCCGGCGGCGGAACTCGGGTTGGGCGCGGTGGTGGCGGCGGCGCAGCTCAAGGTGCTCGCCGCGCTCCCGCCGGAGCTGCGGTCGCGGGCGTCGCGGGTCCGGGAGAGGTTCCACCTGGACGCGCCCGGCTGGTTCCGCGGCAACGAGGGGACGCCGCACGTGGCCGAGATCGCGGAGGCGGTGTGGCAGCAGCGGCGGCTGCGGATCCGGTACGTGCGGTGGGCGGGGGTCGAGGTGGAGCGGACGGTCGAGCCGCTCGGGCTCGTGCTCAAGGCCGGCACCTGGTACCTCGTCGCCCGGACGGACGGACTGCGCACGTACCGGGTCTCGCGGGTGCTGGAGCTGACCGCGCTGGACGAGCCGTTCGACCGGCCCGAGGGGTTCGACCTGGTCGAGTACTGGGCCGGCTGGTCGGAGCGGTTCGAGGAGCGGATGTACCCGATGCGGGTCACGGTCCGGATGACGCCGGACGGGCTGCGCGGCGCCCGGGTCCTGCTCGGCCTCGTCGCCGCCCGGGAGTTGGAGGGCGTGGAACCGGAGGGGGAGTGGACGACCGTCCGGGTGCCGGTCGAGTCGCTGGACCACGCGCTGGTGGACCTGCTGCGCCTCGGGCCCGAGGTGGACGTGGTGGAGCCGCCGGAGCTGCGCGAACGCGTCATCGCCCGGATCGCGGCGATGGCCGCCGTCTACCAGCGCTGACGGTCGCCGGCCGGCGCTGGTGGTTGCTGATCGGCGTTGACGGGCGCTGGCGGGCGTTGACGGGCGTTGGAGGGCGCTGGCGGGTGCTGACCGGGAGGGAGGCGCGCCCCGGCGGGGACGCGCCTTCCGGGTCAATCGATCGTCGTGGCGTTGCTGTAGTTGCAGATGGCCGGCGCCATCACCTGCGCGGCGCTGCCCCAGCCGGCGCACTGGTAGGACGAGTGGCCGTACCAGTTGTGGCCGAACTCGTGCGCGGCCAGGAGGGCGTCGTCGTTCACGCCGCCCATGTAGAGCGCGATCCGCTGGCCCGCGCCCCAGTTGCAGCCGACCACCCGACTGCCGCCGCCGCAGTCGGTGATGTAGCCGTTGCGGCACTCGACCGGGGTGCCGCTGGAGCTCTCGGTCAGCCCGCTCCACGCCCGCGCGCCGGTGCGGATCGCCGACGCGTACGGCGAGCAGGAGCTGAGGATGCGGTACGTCCGGGGGTTCGGCACGGGCCACGCCGCCGCCGTGGGACCTTCGGACAGCACCTCGGCAGGCGCCGCCGCCAATTCCACGGCACTGGTGCCGTGCCCTTCCACGGTGAACGCGCTTTGCGAGCTCGGCGCCACGAGAACGGCGAGCACCAGCGCCAGCAGGGCAGGCGCCAAGAAGAGTTTCCTCACCTTGTTCGTCCTTTCGTGTGCAGGGATCTCGACGTTGTGCAGGGACGTCGAAGCACTCGAAGTTACGAGACCATTGGGCGCCGATCAACCGGGTCGGACCGCGATTGATCAGCGCGGAAACGATCAGATCACGGCCACCGGCCAGGGGTGATCCGATTCCGGGAAAGATCGGAAATGCGTCGGGTGTGAATTTAACAGGTCGAATGCGCGGTCAGGTCCGTCGATCGGCGCAATTCGACGCGATGTCGCCACGCGCCGCAGCCGTCGTTCGCGGAAATGGGGGCACCGCGGCGACGGCTGCGGCCGTTCGAGTGCCGAGGCGCGTGGTCCCGGTCGCCGTGAGCAGCCGTCGAGGCCGGCCCAGCCGCTTCGGCCGCGATCAGTCGGCCGCGATCAGTCGGCCGAGAGGAGCTGGCCGAGGGCGGCGTCCACGCCGCGGCCGTCCTCGACCACCGACAGCGTGCCGCCGGTGGACCGGGCCAGCTCCGACAGCGGCGCGCGTTCCGGGTCGGGACCGAGCGCGATGACGCTGATCGCGATGTCCTTGCCCGGCTGCTTGAGCGACGCGAGCCGCGACGTCAGCTCCTCGAACGTCAGCCCGCCGTCGTTCACGCCGTCGGTGAGCACCACGATCCGGTTGCGCTTGCCGTCCTGGTAGTCGGCCAGCACCCGTTCGTACAGCGCGAGCACGCTGGTGTAGAGCTGCGTGGCGCTGCGGGGCTCCAGCTCGGCGACGCCGTCCAGCAGCGCCTGCCGCTGGGTGGCGACCGGTCCGGTGGCGACGAGCTGCCGGTACGGCTTGTCGCCGTCGAGCTGCCGGGAGAACTCCCACAGCCCGAGCGACCCGGACACCGACCGGTTGACCTGCCCGGACAGCGCCTGCTTCACCCAGTCCATCCGGCTGCGGCCCTCGCCGCCGGGCTCCTCCATCGACTTCGACGTGTCCACCAGCACGGTGACGACCTGGCCGTTGTCGGCGGTCGCCCACGCGGCCGAGATCTGCTGCGTCGTGTTGGCGTCGGCGGAGGTGAGCGTGTCGGTCACGGCGGCCCACCGGATGCCGGGCGACGGCTTGGGCCGCTCGGTGGTCGCCTCGACCCGCAGGCCCGCGCCCGCCAGGATCTTCTGCTGGTCCGGCTCGCGCAGGAACTCCCGGAACGCCTGGGCCGCGCGCACCTGGGCCTCGCCGACCCAGTCGCCGGCCAGCGGCACGAACGGGAAGTCCGCGATCGGCGTCGGCCCGCCCGCCGCCACCCCGTACAGGGGCTGCGACGGCGCCGTGCCGCTGTCCTTGCCGGTGTTGTGCCGGTACAGGTCCACCTCGAACACCGGCACCGCGCTGTACCCGGCCGCGTTCACCGCGTCGCCGTCGGACAGCGCCTTCAACGCCTCCCACGTGCTCGCGGGCGTGTGCTCGGGCTTGGACGCCGACAACCGGCTCATCGTGCTCTTCACCGGTTCCAGCGCCAGCATCTCGGTGGTGACGGGGCCCTTGCCCTCGGGGCTCGCGCCCGCCAGCGCCGCCTGCACGGCCATCGCGGTCGCCGTGCTCGCGGTCGGGTCGGGCATGGCGACGGTGAACCGGCCCCACTCGGGGTGGCCGAACCGGCCCCAGCCGTCCGCCGCGCCCGCGAGGTCGGGCAGGTCGGTCCAGCGGAACCCGGAGCCGGACTGCACCGCCTGCGCCGCGTCCTGGGGCAGGGCGAGCAGCACGGGGCTGGCCGCGATCGACTCGGGAACCGCGCCGAGCAGGGCGGCGTTCTGCGCGGCGAGGCGGTTGGCCCACAGCATCGAGTCGGTGACCCACGCGTGCGGCCGTTCGCCGATCTTGGCGGTGTCCCAGCCCTGGGTGAGGCCGTGCAGCACGACCTCGGAGTCGATCGACTGCACCTCGATCTCGATGCAGTGGTCGTAGACGACGGGCCGCTGCCTGCTCCACGCCTCGGCGACCTGCTTGACCGCCTCGGCGACGCTGGGCGTCGAGGAGACCCGGAGCAGCGCCTGGCCCTCGTGGCAGTCGCCCGCCTGGGCCGCGGCACGGCGTTCCACCAGCCCGCCGACCCAGTTCCAGCCGAGCCACCCGAGCACGATGAGGACCACCAAGCCGACGATGGCCACGGGCCACGTCGCGATGCCGCGCCGCACCTTCGTCCGCAGCGCGCGGTGTCGAGACATCGTCTTCCCTCTCAGCGTCCGACCGGATACGGCTGGCGAATCCCGACCGGCGTCACGCTAACAGGTGACGTCTGCGGATCGGGTGAAGTTACTCCAGGTCATCGAGCGGCGACGGCCGCCGTCGCGAGCACGCGGCTCAGCTCGATCAGCCTGGCCCTCAGCGGCGCGGCGGCCTCGGCGAACGCGCTCTGCCGCCGGACGTACTCGGCGCGGCCCTCGGCGGTCTCGATCGGCACCGGCTCGTAGCCGAGGTCGGCCAGGTCGTACGGGCTGGCCCGCATGTCCAGCTCGCGGATCCGCACGGCCAGCTCGAAGCAGTCCGCGACCAGCTCCGACGGCGTGGCCGGGTCGAGCTTGTAGGCCCACTTGAACAGGTCCATGTTCGCGTGCAGGCAGCCCGGCTGCTCCAGTTCGACCTGCGTCTCGCGGGTCGGCTGCACCGCGTTGCGCGGCCGTGCGTCCGGGGTGAAGAAGCGGAACGCGTCGAAGTGCCCGCACTGCACCCGGTGCGACTCGACCACCCGGTCGGTGCCCTCGCTGCCCAGCCGCAACGGCCACGCGTCGTGCCGCACCTGCTCCGGCCGCTGCCGGTAGACCATCGCCCACTCGTGCAGCCCGAAGCAGCCGAGCCGGGGCGCGCGGCCGGCGGTCGCGGTGAGCAGGCGGCCGGCGAACTCGATCGTGTTGGCCCGTTCCCGTGCGAACGCCTCGACGTCCAGCGTCACGCCGTCGGTGGTGCGCCGGTAGACGGGCCACTTCAGGTAGGCGAGGGCGGCGTCGCCTTCGAGGACCACGCCGGGGCCGGGGTGCCAGCGCTCCAGTCGTGACGGGCGGTGCGAGTAGTAGGAGAACAGGAAGTCCAGCACCGGGTGCTTGCGGCCGGCGGCCTTGCGCTCGTGGTGCGGCCCGGTCCAGCGCCTCATCCGGGCCGCGTGCGCGTCACGGCGCGCGGTCCACTCCGATTGCGACAAAACGACCCCCACGAGATGACAGGGTACTTCGGGTCGGGCGAGGGTCGGTCCGAGCCCGGTGCGTGACGAGATCGACTCACGTTCGGTGCGGGTCGGTGGGCCCGGGCGGTGGCCTGCTGGGCGGGACTGGTCTCAGGTGAAGTTGAGCAGGCGGTGTTTGGTCCGCGCGATTCGGTGGCGTTTTTTGCATGGGTGCACTACACGCTAAAAGGACTGGCGTTGTCGGCACATGTTGGCAGGGTGTGGACCATGTCCAGGGGGTGGGTGCGGCTGCAGGCCGTCGTGGTGTCCGGTTCGGTGGCCGAAGGCCTGATGTTGTCGGTGTTGCCGTGGATCGCGGCGACGATCACGTCCGACCCGCGGCAGCTGTCGCTGGTCAACGTGGTCGGCCAGTCGCCGTGGCTGTTGTTCTCGCTGGTGGCGGGCGTGCTGATCGACCGGGTGCGGCGCAGCGCCATGCTGACGTGGGCGTACGCGGTGCAGGGGTGCGCGGCGCTGTCGATCGCGGTGGCGGGCGTGACGGACGCGTTGAGCTTGCCGCTGCTGGTGGTCGTGGCGTTCGTGGTGACGTCGGCGCAGGTGCTCGGTGACGGCACGACGGGCGCGTTGGTGCCCGAGGTGGTGGAGCAGGGGCGGTTGGCGGCGGCGAACACGCGGCTGATCGTGATCGACCGGGGCGTGGTGCAGTTCGTCGTGCCGCCGGTGGCGGGTTTCCTGGTGGCGTTCGGCCTCGGCACGCCCGCTTGGGTCGCCGTCGTGGCCGCTGTGGTGGCGTTGTTGCTGGTCCGGGGGCTGCGTTCGGCTCGGGTGTCGGGGGCGGTGTCCGGGGCGGGGACGGTGTCGGGGGCGGGGGCGGGGGCGGGGGCGGGGGAAGCGTCGGCGAAGAAGCACCCGTTGCGTGACATCGGTGAGGGGTTGAGGTTCCTGGTCCGCACCCGGCTGCTGTTGTCGATCACGGTGGCGGTGGCGCTCGGGTCGTTCGCGGCGAGCGCCACGATGTCGATGTTCGTGCTGTACGCCAAGGAGTTGCTGGGGCTCGGCGCGGTCGGCTACGGCGTGATGCAGGCGGCGATGGCGGCCGGGTGGGTGGCGTCGTCGTTCGTGGTCGCCCGGGTGGTGCACCGGCTCGGGTACGCGTGGTCGATGCGGCTCGCCCAGGTCGGGATGGTGGTGACCGTCGCGCTGTTCGTCGTGCTGCCGCCGTGGGCGTGGGCGATCGGGGCGGTGATGTTCGTGCAGTCGGCGATCGTGATGGTGTGGAACGTCTGCTCGCAGTCCAGCCGGCAGCTCTTCACGCCGTCCGCGCTGCTCGGGCGGGTGCTCACCAGCCATCGCGCGCTGGCGTGGGGCCTGACGCCGCTGGGCGCGCTGGCGGGCGGTTTCGTCGCCGCGGGGTTCGGGTTGCGCGCGGTGTGGGTGATGGCCGCGGTGATCCAGGTCGGCGCCCTGATCACCGCGTGGCGCGGCCTCTCGCCGAGGGCGTTCAGGGAGGCGGAGTTGGTGGCGGCGGGTGAGGTGAAGAGCGGTGAAGATCAGGGGCAGGGGAAGGGGAAGGGGAAGGGGCAGGAAGTCGGTCACGCCTAGGTCGTGTTCCGGACGGCGAGCTGATTCCGCTCAGTGCGGGAGCGGCACGTTGCGTGGTCGGAAAGGGAATCGGAAAGGGGAAGAGTCCTCGCCGGACGGGCAGATCAGCAGGATGACGGCCGGTGGGTGGGGATGTGCCGGGTCCGTTGTTGGTCGGGTTTCGTGTCATCCCACC
>NZ_JBVJVK010000058.1:0-49718 GCF_055603705.1 Actinosynnema sp. NPDC037264
GGTGCGGCCGAATGGGCCGCATACCGCTGTTGTATGTGGCCCATTCGGCCGTGCCCCCGGGAGCCGCCTCAGGCCCGACTATCGCGAACACGGACTTGTGAAACAGGCGCTAGACGTGCTTCACCGCGGCCAGCAGCTTGGTCAGCGACTCCTTGGCGTCGCCGAACAGCATGGTGGTCTTCGGGTTGTACAGCAGGCTGTTGTCCACGCCCGCGAAGCCGGGCCGCATCGAGCGCTTCATGAACACCACGGCCTTCGCCCGGTCCACGTCGAAGATCGGCATGCCGTAGATCGGGCTGCTCGGCTCGTCCCGCGCGCCGGGGTTGACCACGTCGTTCGCGCCGACCACCAGCACCACGTCGACGCTGCCGATGCCGGGGTTGACGTCGTCGAGCTCCTTGAGGTGCTCGTACGGCACGTCCGCCTCGGCGAGCAGCACGTTCATGTGGCCCGGCATCCGGCCCGCGACCGGGTGGATGCCGTAGTGCACGGTGACGCCGCGCTGCTCCAGCACCTGCGCCAGCTCCCGCGCCGCGTGCTGGCCCTGCGCCACGGCCAGGCCGTAACCGGGGACCACCAGCACCGAGTGCGCGTAGCCGAGCATGATGGCCACGTCGTCCACCGTGCCGGAGCGCACGGTGCGCTGCTCGTCCGTCGCCGCCGCCGTCGAGGTCGGCTTGAAGGCGCCGAACAGGATGTTGGTCAGCGGCCTGCCCATGGCCTGGGCCATCAGCCGGGTCAGGATCGTGCCGGACGCGCCGACGAGGGTGCCCGCGACGATCAGCAGGGTGTTGGCGAGCACGTAGCCGGACGCGGCGACGGCCAGGCCGGTGAACGCGTTGAGCAGCGAGATCGCGATCGGCACGTCCGCGCCGCCCACCGGCAGCACGAACAGCACGCCGAGCGCGAGACCCGCCAGCGCCAGCAGCACCAGCAGCAGGCCGTTCCCGGTCAGCACGACCGACAGCGCGAGCAGCGCGCTCACCGCCGCCGCGCCGATGCCGAGCAGCTGACCCGCGGGCAGCAGCACGGGCCGGGTGGTCATGATCTCCTGGAGCTTGAGGAACGTGACCACGCTGCCGGAGAAGCTGACCGAGCCGATCAGCACGGTGAGCACGGTGAAGACCTGGAACAGCACCGAGCCGTGCGGCACGGCCAGGAACTCCGTCAGCGCCACCAGTGCCGCCGCCGCGCCGCCTACGCCGTTGAACAGCGCCACCATCTGCGGGATGGCGGTCATCTTCACCGACCGCGCCGCCGGGATGCCCACCACGACGCCCGCGACCACGGCGATCACGATCAGCAGCCCGTTGTGCACCGCGCCGTGCGCGTACGCCGTGACCACGGCCAGCGCCATGCCCGCCGCGCCGACGAGGTTGCCCGCGCGGGCGTACTTCGGCGTGCTCAGGCCCTTGAGCGCCAGCACGAAGCACAGCGCGGCGACCAGGTACGCGAGCTGGACCCAGGTGGGGCTCACCCGCCCACCTCCTTGTGGCCGTTGGCCGCGCTCTTGACCGGCCTGTCCGCCTTGTGGCCCTTGAACATCTCCAGCATCCGGTCGGTCACCACGAAGCCGCCGACCACGTTGACCGTGGCCAGGAACACCGCGGCCAGGCCGAGCGTGATCTCCAGCGCGTGCTCGGCGCGGCCGGTGATCAGGATCGCGCCGACGAGGATCACGCCGTGGATCGCGTTCGCGCCCGACATCAGCGGCGTGTGCAGGATCGTGGACACCTTCGACACGACCTCGAAGCCGACGAACACGGCCAGCACGAAGATCGTCAACAGGTCGATCACGGCAGCTCCCTCCTCAGCTCGCCCGCGTGCGTGAGGCAGCAGCCGGCCAGCACCTCGTCGGTGAGGTCCGGCACGACCTGGCCGTCCTTGGTCATCATCAGCAGCAGGTTGGCCACGTTGCGCGCGTAGAGCCTGCTGGCGTGCACTGGCATGCCGCTGGGCATGTTCCTCGCGCCGTAGACCAGCACCTCGCCGACCCAGGTCTCCTCACCCGGGCTGCTGGCGGTGACGTTGCCGCCGGACTCGGCGGCCAGGTCGACCACCACCGAGCCGGGCGCCATCGCCTTGAGCATGTCGTTGGTGACCAGCACGGGCGCCTTGCGGCCGGGGATGGCAGCGGTGGAGATCACCACGTCGGAGGCGGCGACCCGTTCCGCGATCAGCTCGCGCTGGCGTTCCAGGAACGTCTCCGACTGCGCCTCGGCGTAGACGCCCTGCTGCGTTTCGAGGTCCAGTTCGAGGAACCGCGCGCCGAGGCTCTTGACCTCGTCCTTGGCCGCCGCGCGCACGTCGTAGGCCTCGACCACGGCGCCGAGGCGCCGTGCGGTGGCGATGGCCTGCAACCCGGCCACGCCCGCGCCCAGGACGAGCACCTTGGCGGGCGGGATGGTGCCCGCCGCCGTGGTGAACATGGGCAGGAACCTGGGCAGCCGGTTGGCGGCCTCCATCACCGCGCGGTAGCCCGCGACCAGGGCCTGCGACGACAGGGCGTCGGCGGACTGCGCCCTGGTCACGCGGGGTAGCAGGTCGAGGCTGAACGCGGTGACCTTGTTGGCCTTGAGCACCTCGATCAGCTCTGGCTCGCTGTTGGGCTGCAGGAAGCTGATCGTGATGTCGCCCTCGCGGAGGGCGGCGGCCTGCTCTGGTGTCGGCGGTTGGACGGAGACGATCACGTCTGACTGCCCGGCCGGGTGGTCGGCGATGACGTTCGCACCGGCTGCGCGGTAGGCGGCGTCCGAGGCGTGGGCGTGTCTGCCCGCTCCGGCTTGCACGTCCACCGTGAGTCCGGCACCGATCAGCGTGGTCACCGTTTCCGGTAGACCGGCTACGCGGCGCTCGGCGGGCCGCGCCTCGACGGGTATGCCCACTCTCACGGAGAGTCACCCTAGACCGGTGTTGGTGATCTACGCCACAGGTGAACTTCAACGTTAACCGTACATACGTCTTGCTGAGACTTCCGGCCGCTCTCAGTGGATCACCGGGCAGACGCCCTTGGTGTCGCCGGGGAAGAAGTTCGGCACCAGCTCGCGCTTGTCGTAGTACCGGTGGAAGACGCTGGTGATCCCGCTCGACATCGGCGGCACGATCCACGTCCAGTCCGCCGGGCACGAGCGGCCCGCCTCTTCCTCCTTCTTGATGTGCGTGAGGAACCGGTCCGACTCGGTGTGGTGGTCGGTGATGGTCACCCCCGCCGCCGCGAACGAGTGCAGCACCGCGCGGTTCAGCTCGACCAGCACCCGGTCCTGCCACAGCGTCCGCACCGACGAGGTGTCCAGGCCCATCCGCTTGCCCAGGTACGGCAGCAGGTCGTACCGGTCGGCGTCGGCGAAGTTGCGCGCGCCGATCTCGGTGCCCATGTACCAGCCGTTGAACGGCGCGGCCGGGTAGTCGATCCCGCCGATGCGCAACCGCATGTTGCTGATCGCGGGCACGGCGTGCCAGCGCAGCCCCAGGTCGGCCAGCCACGGCAGCTCGGGGTGCCCGATCGGCACCTCGAGCACCGCGTCGGGCGGCAGTTCGACCAGGGCCGGCTCGGCGTCCTCCCGTTCCACGATCAGCGGCAGCACGTCGAACGGCCCCCGCCGGGTGGGCGGGCGCCAGCCCATGCCGATCGCCTGCTCGGTCAGCTCGGCGTTGCGCCGGTCACCCAGGACGCCGCCGTCCGAGCCGACGTAGCCCGCGTAGCGGACCAGCTGCTCGTTGCGGATCCTCGGCGCGGGTTGACCGGGGTCGTCCGGCGCGAACACGGTGATCACCGGGCGGACCTTGCCGCCGTTGGCGGCGAGCTTGAGGTGCTCGACGCACTCGTCCGCGATCTCCTTGGGGTCGCGCAGCTCCCGCAGGTCGCGGACCTTGAGGCTGCGCCAGTACAGGCGGCCGATGCAGCGCGCGCTGTTGCGCCACGCCACCCGTGCGCCGAACGTCAGCTCGTCGGGGGTGTGGCGGTACGTGCCGGTGGCGGCGACCTCGGCGTGCACCTCGGCGAGGCGGTGCTCGACCGGGCCGAGCTCGGGGTGCTCCGCGTGGTGCAGTCGGATGAACTCGTCGGCCTCGGCGAGGTCGACGGTGAAGGCGGTGGCGTCGTGCAGGGGAATGGCTTCAGCCGGACACGAGGGGACGGGGGCCATGGCGGGACACCGTAGTTGCCCTTTCGTGGTTGTCGCACCGCCGTGCCGGGCACCGAGGGGGTGCGACAACGGACCGTTGATGCCACAGAGTGAGTGCTTGATCGCGCAGAAGTGTGACACATCCTGGGAAAACGAGTGATATTCGATCGTTATCCGCTCGAATCACGGCGGTTACCTGTGATTTACATCACAGCCTCGTTGTCCCCTATCGGGTGACAACGACGGCGGTGTCCACGCCAGGAACTTCGTCGCCCTCGCCGAACCCACCGACGCCGGGACCGCGCGCATCGCGGCGTCGCGCATCGTCACGGCCACCGGGTTGCGCAACTTGTGCCCCACCCGCCCGAGCACCCGCGACGCCTTCGCCATCCGCTGCGTGCGCGGCCGGCGTTGGCGGTCGTAGTCGGCGAGCGCGGTCGGCACGTCCTCGGCGCGGGCGCACGCGGCGGCCAGCACCACCGCGTCCTCGATCGCCATGCACGCGCCTTGCCCCAGGTAGGGCGTCATCGCGTGGGCGGCGTCGCCGAGCAGCGCCACCCGGCCGCGCACGAAGGTCGGCAGCGGCGTGGCGAGTTCGTGGATGTCGTGCCGCAGCACGGTGTCGGGCGGCGTGGCGTCCAGCAGGTCCGGGATGGGGTCGTGCCAGCCGGCGACGAGGCGGCGCACCTCGCCCAGCTCGTCGGCCGAGCGGCCACCGGCCGGCGCGACGGTGGCCGCGTACCAGCAGACCCGGCCGTCACCCAGTGGGAGGACGCCGAACTCGGTGCCGGGACCGAGGGTCTGGCTGACACCGAGGTCGCGCGGGAACCGAGCGGTCGTCACGCTGCGCCACGCCGTGGTGCCCGCGTACACCGGCTGGGGCAATGTGGGGAACAGCGCCTGCCGGGCGCGGCTGCGGATGCCGTCCGCCGCGACCACCAGGTCCGCGTCCAGGTCGTCCAGGTCGTGCACTTCGGTGTCCGTGACCAGGCACTCCGGCGGCAACGCCGACCGCAGCACCCGGTGCAGGTCCGCCCGGTGCACGGCGACCACGTGGTCCTGGTGCGGCGTCTCGACGTGCGCCAGCGTCCGCCCCTTCCGGTCGCGGATGCCGCCCGGCACGCGGGGCGTGCCGATCCGCCGCACGTCGTCGGCCAGCCCCAGCGCCGCCAGCGCCCGCATGGCGTTCGGCATCACGCCGACGCCCGCGCCGACCTCGCCGAACTCCGCCGCGCGCTCCAGCACCGCGACCTCCCACCCGACCCGCCGCAACGCCACCGCCGCCGTGACACCGCCGAGGCCACCGCCCACCACGACCGCTCTCATGCCCGCTCCTTCTACAGCTGTAGATGCCCGTACTCTACAGCTGTAGAAGGAGGATGCAACGTGACCGAGCGCATGGCCGCCCTCGCCGACGCGGCGATCCACGTGGTGGCCACGAAAGGCATGCGGGGGCTGACCCACCGCGCGGTGGACAGGCAGGCGGGCGTGCCCACCGGCTCGACCTCGGCCTACTTCCGCACCCGGAAAGCGCTCGTCGAAGGCGTCGTGCAGCGGCTCGCCGAACTGGACAACGCCGAGGTGGTCGACGTGAGCACGGACGTCACCCGGGACCTCGACCTGCTGGCCGAGGGCGTCGCGCACGTGTTCGACCAGTGGATGACCACGGCCCGCGAACGCACGCTGGCCCGGTACGCGTGCCTGCTGGAGGCCACCCACCACCCCGAGCTGCGCGGCATCCTGGCCCACGGCGAACGGCCGCGCGCACGGATGCGGCAGCTGCTGGCGGCGTTGGGCGCGGAGGACCCGGAGCGCCAGGGCCGGGACCTGGTGGCGTTCCTCGACGGCCTCGTGTTCGACCGGCTGGCCGGCCCGGGCACGCTCGCGGCGCCTCCACCCGGGACCCCGGAGAGCCGCGCCGAACTGGCCGCGGCGATCCGCGCGGCGCTGCGCGGCGTGCTCGGGAAATGAGTGGCGCCCGGCGCTATCGTCAATCGCATGTGGGCCTTCGGGATCTTCTACCTCTGAGTTCGGGGCTGCCGTCCACCCCCACGCGCCACGCGTGACGGGGTCTTCGAGCCAACCCCCATCCCAGGCGGAGAGTCCCTCATGTCGCACATCGCTTTTCTCAACATCCCCGGCCACGGCCACGTCAACCCGACGCTGCCCGTCGTCACCGAGCTGGTGAACCGGGGCCACCGGGTCAGCTACGCGGTCGACCCCGGATTCGCGGACGTCGTCGAGCGGGCCGGCGCGACGCCGGTCGTGCACCCCACGACCCTGCCCACCGAAGACCAGGAGTGGCCGACCGAAGCGGCGCCGGCCATGCGCCTGTTCCTGGCCGAGGCCAAGTCGGTGCTGCCGGTGCTGGAGGCGGCCTTCGCGGCCGACCGGCCGGACGTCGTCGTGTACGACATCGGCGCGTGGACGGCGCGCCTGCTGGCGGGGCGCTGGGGCGTGCCCGCCGTCCAGTTCTCCCCCACCTTCGTCACGTACGAGGGCTGGGAGGAGGAGCTGGGCGACATGGTCGACCAGCCCGAGGTGACCGAGTTCTACGCCGAGCTGGAGCAGTGGCTGGTCGCCGAGGGCGTGGCGCTGCCCGGCCCGGCGTACGTCGGCGACCCGGACCGCGCGGTGGTGAGCATCGCGCGGTCGTTCCAGCCGAACCACGAGTCGGTGCACCCGAAGTACACGTTCGTGGGACCGTGCCTGAGCGACCGGTCGGCGTTCCAGGGCACGTGGGAACGGCCCGCGGACGACCGCCCGGTGCTGCTGATCTCGCTCGGGTCGGCCTACACCAACGAGCCGGGGATCTACCGGCGGTGCTTCGAGGCGTTCGGCGACCTCGACTGGCACGTGGTGATGGCCGTCGGCAAGCACGTCGACCCGGCCTCGCTCGGCGAGCCGCCGTCGAACGTGGAGCTGCACCGGTGGGTGCCGCAGCTGGAGATCCTCTCGCACGCCAAGGTGTTCATCACGCACTGCGGCATGGGCGGCACGATGGAAGGGCTCTACCACGGCGTGCCGATGGTGGGCCTGCCCATGCTCGGCGAGCAGGCCATGAACGCGATGCGCCTGGTCGACCTGGGCGTCGGCAGGCACATCCCGCGCGAGGAGGTCACCGCCGAAGGGCTGCGGTCCGCCGTGCTGGAGCTGGCGGACGACCCGGAGGTGGCCCGGCGGCTGGCCGTGCTCAAGGCCGAGACCCGGGCGGCGGGCGGCACGGCCGCGGCGGCCGACGTGATCGAGGCGGAGTTGGAGTAGCTCAGAGGGGGCGGCGCCTTCTACGCCGCCCCCTCCCCGTCTACGCGGATCGCTCCGAGCTGCCCAACCTGGGGAACGGGTCGGTCGAGAACACGACCTCCACCGGCACCTCGAAGTACTGCGCGATGCGCAGCGCCAGGTACAGGCTGGGGCTGTACTCGCCCCGCTCCAGGTAGCCCACGGTCTGGTAGTGGATGCCCAACGCCTCGGAGAGCTGCCGGCGTGACACTCCCCGTTCCGCGCGCAGCATCGCGATCCGGTTGTAGACGCTTTCGCTCATCGCACCCTCTGCAACGCCGCCTGTCGGCGTTGCTCCATCTCCGCTCCGGACTCACGGCGAGCCATCCGACGCAGGATCGTAGGCGCAAGCAGGAAGCCGACCACCGCCCACACGCCGAGCACGCCCGTCATCTCCAGGATCCGCCAGGTGCCGCCGATCTCCGCGACCGCCGCCGCGTCCGGCAGCAGCGCCGCCCTGGCGCCGTGCCCCGCCCAGTACACCGGGAACACCTGGGCCACGCCCTGCAGCCAGCCGGGCATCGCGGTGATCGGGTAGAAGATGCCCGAGATGGCGATCAGGCCCATCATCGGCAGCATGGTGATGCCCATCGCGCCGCCGGGGCTCTTGGTGACCGACCCGGCGACCGCGCCCCAGGGCAGCATCGACACCATGCCGAGCGCCAGCACGGCGAGCAGGCCCAGCACGCCGCCCACACCCGCGTCCGCCAGCACGTTCACCAGGAACAGGCCCGGCACCAGCACGATCAGCAGACCGGTCAGGGAGTCCAGCGACGTCTGCACCGTCCGGCCGACCAGGTAGCCGACCATCCCGTGCGGCACCGCCTTGGCGCGCAGCAGCGTGCCGTCCTCCCGGTTCATCGAGAGCTGGCCCGCGGGCCCGACCAGGGAGCCGAACACCATCCCCATGCCGAGCAGGCCGGGCAGGGTGAGCGCGGCGAGCGAGAGGCCGGAGCCCTCGACGGACGAGTCGCGCTGGAACCACAGCACGGTCAGCGCGGCGAGCCCGGTGAAGACGTTGTAGGCCTGGTCGGAGCTGCCCATGGAGTGGCGGAACTCGCGCACCCCGCGGTCCACGCCGAGCCGGATGGCCTGTGCCTTGGTGTTCACCGGATCGCCACCTCCTCGTCCGTCGCCTGGCCGCTCTCGTGCCGCTGCACGAGTGCCATGTAGGTGTCCTCCAACGTGCTGCGGCGCACCTCCAGCTCGGAGATGCCCGTCGCGTGCTGGCGGAACAGGTCGCGCACGAACGCCGTCGCGTCCTCCGCGGTGTGCACGTGCCGCAGGCCGTCGTGCGTCCAGCGGACCTCGGACTTGCCCGCCACCTCGCGGCTGAGCTGGTCCGGGCGCCGTCGGCGATGATCCGCCCGCCCGCGAGCACCAGGATCCGGTCGGCCAGCTTCTCCGCCTCGGCCAGGTCGTGCGTGGTCAGCAGGATCGTCATGCCCTCCAGGTCGGACAGCCGGTGCACCAGGTCGTGGAAGTCCCGGCGCGCGTGCGGGTCGAACCCGGCCGTCGGCTCGTCCAGGAACAGCAGGTCCGGCTTGCCGACGATGCCGATCGCCACGTCCAGCCGCCGCCGCTGGCCACCGGAGAGGCTGCTGATCTTCTTGTGCGCGTGCTCGGCCAGGCCGACGGTCTCGATCAGCTCGTCGGTGTCGAACGGCCGCGGCTGGTGCGGCGTGGCGTAGGGCGCGTAGTAGCGGCCCAGGTGGTGCAGCAGCTCGCGCACCCTCCAGCGGCCGTGGTCGCGCCACGACTGGAGCACCACGCCGAGCCGGGCGCGCCAGGCCTCGTCGCCGACGGCCGGGTCGACGCCCAGCACGCGGACGTGGCCGTCGGAGGGCAGCCGGAAGCCCTCCAGGATCTCGATCGTCGTGGTCTTGCCCGCGCCGTTCGGCCCGAGCAGGGCCAGCACCTCACCCGGGCCCGCGGTGAAGTCGACCCCGTGCAGCACGTCCGTCGTGCCGTAGCGCATCCGCAGATCGCGCACCTCGATGACCAAGGACCCCTCACCTCCCCCTTGTCGGAGTTCTCGGGCATTTTGTAGCACACCTGCTATCACCCGTACTACTGCTGTTCCCTTACGGCTTATTTACTTCACGGCTTCGTGAAACTTCTGTACGTTGCGAAGTAGGTCCCTTTACGCACTGGGAGGTGTGCGAGATGACCGAAACGCTGTACTCCGAGCTGCCGAGCCGACGCACGACGGCGTTCGACCCGCCCGCGGAGTTGGGGTTGCTCCGCGAACGGGCCCCGATCACCCGGATGAAGTTCCCCGACGGGCACCTGGGGTGGCTCGTGACCAGCTACGAGCTGGCTCGCGAGGTGCACGCGGACCGCCGGTTCAGCAGCCGGGCCGAGCTCCAGCACTCACCGCGCACGGTGGCGGGCAAGCCGGTGCCGAAGCGGCCGGCGGCCAAGCCGGGCATGTTCATCGGGATGGACGCGCCCGACCACACCCGCTACCGCAAGCTGCTGACCGGGCAGTTCACCGTGCGGCGGATGAACCAGCTGATGCCGCGCATCGAGCAGATCGTGGCCGACCACCTGGCCGCGATGCGCGCGTCCGGCACGTCGGCGGACCTGGTGGCGGAGTTCGCGCTGCCGGTGCCGTCGATGGTGATCTGCGAGCTGCTCGGCGTGCCCTACGAGGACCGGGCGAAGTTCCAGGAGGACACCGCCAAGGCGCTGCGGCTCGACTCCTCGTTCGAGGAGATCATGGAGGCGTTCGAGCGGCTGGAGGACTTCGTGCTCCAGCTGGCCAAGCGCAAGCACGTCGAGCCGGGCGACGACATGCTGACCGGGTTGATCGCCACCGGCGAGCTGACCGACGAAGAAGTGGCCAACATGGGGCTGCTGCTGCTCGTCGCCGGTCACGAGACCACGGCGAACATGCTCGGCCTCGGCACGTTGTTGCTGTTGCAGCACCCCGAGCAGCTGGCCGCGCTGCAAGCCGACCCTTCGTTGGTGGACAACGCGGTCGAGGAGCTGATGCGGTACCTGACGATCATCCAGTTCGGCACGCTGCGCACGGCGTTGGAGGACGTGGAGATCGGCGGCGTGGTGGTCCGGGCCGGCGAGTCGGTCTCGATCTCGGTGGCCGCCGCCAACCGGGACCCGGCGCGGTTCGAGCGGCCGGACGAGTTCGACGTCCGCCGGTCCGCGGCCGGGCACCTCGCGTTCGGCCACGGCGTGCACCAGTGCCTCGGGCAGCAGCTGGCCCGCATCGAGATGAGGGTCGGCTTCGCCGCGCTGTTCCGGGAGTTCCCGGACCTGCGGCTCGGGGTGCCCGCCGAGGATGTCAGGATGCGCACCGACATGGCGATCTACGGTGTGCACGAGCTGCCAGTGGAGTTCTCGTGAAGGTGGAAGTCGATCCGGACGTGTGCGCGGGGGCCGGGATGTGCGCGTTGACCGACTCCGCGGTGTTCGACCAGGACGAGGTGGACGGGACGGTCGTGCTGCTCCAGCCGTCCCCGACGGGCGAGCACGAGAAGGCGGCGCGGGAAGCGGCGCACCTCTGCCCGGCCGGCGCCATCCGCATCGTGGAGTGACGTGGGCTGCCGGGGCCGCCTCCGGGCGGTCCCGGCGGTGCGCGGCGGCTCAGAGCGACAGGTGCACGCGCAGGGCGTCGTCGAGCTGCTTGAGCACCGCGGGCGGCAGGCCGCCGATCCTGGCGCGGAGCCGGGCCGCGGCGACCGTGCGCACCTGCTCGGCCTGGGCCTTCGAGTCCGCGCCGAGCCCGCAGTCCTTGGCGGGCAGCAGCACCTGGAACGGGTACACCTTGGCGGTGTTCGAGGTGATCGGGACCACGGTCACCACACCCCGGCCGCCCCGTCCGGCGGCCCGGTTCGCCGCGTCGTTGCTGACGACCACGGCCGGGCGGATCTTGTTGGCCTCGGCGCCCTGCGCCGGCTCCAGGTCCACCCAGTAGATGTCACCTCGCCGCATCGTGGACACCGTCTGGCGCGGTCACGTCCCACATGTCGGCGTCCCCTCCGGCTTCCCACTCTTCCCACGCGCTCGCGTAGGCGTTCTCCAGACCCGCCTCGCGCAGGAGCGTGATCGCCTGGTGGATCACCGACGATCGAGAAGCGCTCCGGTGTTGCCGCAGGTAGTGATCAACGAACTCTACGTCCTCCTCGGGGAGGCTCACACTGATTTTCATACCTTCGATGCTACCTCCGGTGCTACCCGGTAGGAACTCGGCATGGCGAGCCCCACCAGCACGCCGAGGGAGGCCAGCACGGCGACCGCGACCATCGAGGCCGAGAAGCCGTCGCTGAACTCCGCGGCCGTCGCGTAGCCGCCGACGGCGCCGAAGACGGCGACCGCCACCGTGGTGCCGAACACGCCGCCGAACATGCGCAGCATCATGAAGACGCCGGACGCCTGGCCGATCCGCTGCGGCTCCACCGCGCCCACTACCGCCTTCTGCGCGGCGGGCATCGCCGCCGTGATGCCGGCCGAACCGAGGACCAGCGCGGGCAGGACCTCCAGGTAGGACGTGTCGGTGTCGACCGCGAAGGCGATCCACCCCATGCCGACCGCCTGCAGGAACAGGCCGCCGACGACGAACCTCCGCTCGCCGACCTTGTCGACCAGGCGACCGGCGATCGGCGCGCACACCATGAGCGTGCCGGTCCACGGCATCAGCATGAGGCCGGTGACGAGCGGACCGTGGCCCTTGACGACCTGGAAGTACTGCGCGAGGAAGAACATCGTGCCATACAGCGAGGCGAACACCAGGAAGTTCGCCGGGTTGGCGGTGGCGAACGCCCGCAGCTTGAAGAAGGTCATCGGGACCATCGGTCGCGGCGTGCGCTTCTCGTAGAGCACGAACGCGACCACCAGCGCCACGCCGACCGCGAACGAGGCGACGACCTCCGCGCTGCCCCAGCCCGCCGCGTTGCCGCGCACCAACGCCCAGATGACGCCGAACGCGCCCAGCGTCACCAGGCCCAGACCGCCGAGGTCGAGCTTGTCGTTCGGGCCGGTGCTCTCGTCCACCTGCCGCGTGGTGAGCAGGATCGCGACGACGCCGATCGGCAGGTTCAGCCAGAAGATCCACTGCCAGGCCAGGCCCTGGGCGATCGCGCCGCCGATGAACGGGCCGCTCAACGTGGCCAGCCCGGTGAGGCCCAGGTAGAGGCCCATCGCCTTGCCGCGCGTCCGCGGCGGGAAGACCGCGGTGATCAGCGTGAGCGACAGCGGCAGCACCATCGCGGCGCCCGCGCCCTGCAACGCCCGGGAGACGATCAGGAAGACGACGTCCGGCGCCAGCGCGCACGCCACCGACGCGACGGTGAACAACGCCAGGCCCGCGTTGAACACCTTGCGCCGGCCGATCCGGTCGCCGAGCGCCGCGCCGGTGAGCAGCAGGACCGCGAACGTCAGGTTGTAGGCGTTGACGACCCATTCCAGTTGTTCGACCGACGCCGTGAGATCCGCGCGGATCGTGCTCAGCGCGGTGGTCACGACCATGCTGTCCAGGGCCATCATGAACGAGGCCAGCGAGGCGAGACCCAAGGTCCACGCCTGCTTTGACGTCATCCGCTCCACTGCGGTGCTCACCGTTCTCCTCCGGTTCGTTCGCGACTCGGGCTCGTGGTCAGGCGCTGCCGATGGAGGCGCGCAGCGATCGCGGTAGTCCGAAGCGGGGCAGGAAGCAGTTGTCGTGGAACCGGGTGAGGGCGGTGATCCGGTCGCCGGTCAGCGACAGCACCAGCACGCCGTGCGCGTGCAGGATCGGCGTGCGGGGGTCGCGCACGTAGCAGCCGAAGGCCGGTTGGCCGTTCGCGCGGGTCGGGATCAACGCGTACCGCAACCCGTCGCGCAGCGCCACCGTCGTCAGGAAGTGCCCGATGTGGGCCGGGCCCCGGTACTCCAGCGGCATCGGCGGCATGGAGAGCCGCGCGTCGTTGGTCAGCAGGGCCACGACCGCGTCCACGTCACCGTCCTGGAACGCGCGGGCGAAGTCGTCCACGATCCGGCGCTCCAGCGGCGAGTTCGGCAGCGGTGCGCTCTCCCGGTCGAGGTCCAGCGCGCCGCGGGCCCGCTTCAACGCGCTGGTGACCGCGTTCTCGGAGGTGTCGAGGATGGTCGCGGCCTCGGCCGCGCGGAAGCCGAGCACGTCCCGCAGGACCAGCACGGCCCGCTGCTTCGGCGGCAGTTGTTGCAGGGCGGTCAGGAACGCCAGCGACACCGATTCCCTGATCTCGTAGCGCGCCTCCGGCCCCGGCGCGTGGTCGGCGATCCCGTCCAGCAGCGAGTCGGGGTAGGGCTCCAGCCAGCTGGGCTCCGCGGGGCGGTGGGACGGCTCGGGCAACCCGGCCTCCGATCGGTAGGCCGCCTGGTCGTTCGGACGACGGGCGCCGGCCCGCAGCGCGTTGAGGCAGCGGTTGGTGGCGATCCGGTAGAGCCAGGTCCGCACCGAAGCCCGCTCCTCGTACCCGCCGATGCCGCGCCACGCCGCCAGCAGCGTCTCCTGCACGAGGTCCTCCGCGTCCTGCACCGAGCCGAGGATGCGGTAGCAGTGGACCTGGAGCTCCCGTCGGTACGGCTCCACGAGCCCGCGGAACGCCTCACCGTCACCGCCGCGCGCCAACGCGAGCAGTTCCGTGGCGCCGCTTGCCTTGGCCGTCCCTCGCATGCGTGACTCCTCCTCTGCCGTGACCACCGCCCACCCGCGTTCGGTGCGGCAGGTCTGCCGTGCGCCGGTGGCCGGAACGCGCTCTCGGATGGGTGGACACCGCCGGAGCCGGGAACTGGTCGGTCCTCGCGCCTTCGGTTTCCCCTTTCGAAGCCGAACCGGCCGGCAGCTAGGCCGCGTGGAGCCGGGCGCGGAGTTCCGCGAGGGACCGGTCGAGGATCCGAGCCTCGAACTGCTGGGGATCGTGCCGTTCCGGGTCGTACTCGGCCATGAGGGCGTAGGTCTGCTCGAACCACCCGCGCAGCCGGGCAACCGTTTGCCGTTCGATCCGGCCACGGGCGACCGCGCTCTCGACCAGGAGTCCGAACTCCTCTTCCATCAACTCCGGCTTCGGCCGCTGCGGGTTCGTCCAGTCGTCCGCGAGCACGGGCCGCATGCGCACCGCGTTGGCGTTCCAGTGGAGCAGCAGCGCGAGGTCCGCCGTGAACCCGTGCGGCAGCGATTGAGGCCAGAGTTCGCGCACGGCGGCGCGTTGGCCGGACCACGGCGTCGAACCGACCTTCGGCAGCAGCTCGGGGAACAAGGTGCCCGCGAGGGGCGCGAAGAACCCGTGCAGCCAGAGCTGCGGGTAGAGCGGACGCCAGTAGAGATCCGACACCGTGGCGTCCGCGGTGCCGTTCAGGATCGGCTCGACGAGCAGCGCCACCAAGGGAGGGTCGCCGAAGTAGCGCAGGTCGCCGTCCACGAGGCAGACGATGTCCCCCTTGCTCGCCGACACACCTCGTGCGATCGCCGCCCCTTTGCCGAGTTCCGCGTCGACCACCGTCGCACCGGCCTCCCGCGCCACGTCGGCCGTCCGATCCGTGCAGCCGCTGGCGCTGACGATCACTTCGCCACTCGTGCCGAGCAGGGAAAGCCCACGTGACGACTCGGACACGACCTCGTCGATCGTGGCTTCCTCGTTGTGCGCCGGGATCACCACGCTGATCGACGCGACCCGACGTTCAAGTGTTCTCCGCGTGACCAGGTCCATGCCCAGTGCCGGGTTGATGGAAGGCAGGGTCATCCATTCGTCCTTCGGTGTCGTCCGCGCCGGGCCGGGCCGGACTCTCGGAGGCAGGCCAAGGACCTCCGCGTGGCAGGCGGGTCGACCACCTCAAGCCCGCCCGCACGCGGCGCGCGCTCAGCCGGGCAAGGGGCAACGTTGACCGTGCCCAGTCAACCGCACCACCTGACCAGCATCAACAGCGCCGACTTCGAACCCACGAGGACGTCTACATGGCGCGCAAGGTCACCAGCCGAAAAGCCGCCGACGCGCTGGAGGCGGTTAAGGGGTTCCGCTCATAAGGTGGGGGTTTAGTGTGGTGACGATCACGAGAGACATCATCGTCACCACACTTCACCGGGCGAAACGGTGGGGCGGGTGGGGTTCGAACCCACGACCTGACGGATTGTTGGCCGTCTCCCCCGTCGTCTGCCGCCCCCTGCCAGCACCCACCACTGCCAGCGCGCTTAGCGTTCGGAAACGACCACCGTGGACCGTGCTTCGCGGTCGTCTGTCATCGTTTCGTGGGGCAAAAGTGTGGCGTTGATCTTGCCTTGGATCACCAAGTTGAGGTGCCCTAGCGCCATCCCGTCGACCTGGCGTAGCCCGATCACGCTGCCGCCAGGGGGCAACCTGCCGCAGGACGCGAGGGTACCGCGAGAGCTTGCCCCCTGGCGGCAGCGTGATAGCCCTTCGGGAGGTCGATGGGATGACGCTCCGGCACCGAACGGACCGGCGGCCGACGACGCTCCCCCGCCATCCTGGAGACCTGCCCGTCCGGCGAGGACATTAAGAAAACTACCGCTCGCCATCGACTTCCGGTTCTTTCTCAGGAGTAGCGCGAGACTTTACGTCCATTTCCTTCACAGACCGAAGGGCGGTTCCGGCGAGATCATGCGCCCATCGCAAGAGCGCTTGACCATCAGTCACCGTACCGGGTCTTTTTCGATCCTTCTTAGGAACACCAAGGTGGTTGATTGCCGCGTCTCGGAACTCAGAAGCAAGCAACTCACCGAGCGCTATTCCATTTCCCCACTCGTCCCGATCCCAACCGCGTCGCATTGACTTGATCTGCAGAGCGGACGTCGCAGCTAAGAAGAGAATTTGCTTGCGCGCGGCTTCGACCACTTCAGGGGAGCCCAAAAGGTCGATGTGAGCGAGCATAGCGCGGATCTTAACCTGCTCTTCTTTGGTTTTGTCGAGAAAGTTGGAAATTTTCTCCTGATTCTGGGTACGAAACGCTGTCGTACCGTAGGTTCCATAGCTCTGATTAAACTCCGCAAGCGTCCGCAGAAAATCTGCATAAAGCGTCTGCCGGTCCCGATTGAGGGCAATCCTTCGATCGGATCTGTCTTTAAGTACAGCTCCTACGGCGACGCCTGTAAAACCGAAAATCGGCGCTAGCGAAATGCTGACCACTTGAAACCAAAAAGGCAGCGAGGGTTGTGCAGCTTGAGCAAGCAGTGCGGCGGCCATCACCCTAAAGTACTGGTTGACGAGTCACATGTCATGATCCAGGGCTGTTCCCTAGTGGCAGAATGCCCGGGCTTGCAGCGCTTGCCGGGGTCGGTCGCGTCTCCGGCCGCCGGCGGGCCAGGGTGGCGGAGCCGGGCCCCTGGCCCTTGCCGAGCGGCCAAGGCTCAGCGGCGCGAGCGGCCCCGGCAGGGGCCGCCTTGATGAAGAAAAGAAACTCTGAACACGAGGGTGCGGGCCATGGCTGGCGGTGGTCAGCGGATGAGTCGGCTTGTGTAGCCCGCTCCGACCAGGCGGTCATAGGCGGCGTAGACCTCGGCAGGCACGTCTTGTGGGATGGCGTACCCGGCTTCGGCGAATGCCGTGATCCGTTGAGTGTCGCCAACCAGCATGCTGATCACGAAGTCTGCATCGCCGATCGCGGCTACGTACTCGTCGATCGGTGGCCGATGAGACGTGCACACGATGTCGAGCTCAGGCCACAGCTTCTTGCACGTCGCGTAGGAACGGCGTTCCTGGTACGGACGGGAGATCAGGATGGCCGACGACACCTGCAAGTCGTTGCACTGCAACACTTTCCGGCTGAGGGTGAAGTTCTCGGCCGTGTTGCCGGCTTCGGTCTCGATGAGGATGGCGTCGTCGGGCACGCCGTGCTCTAGGGCGTACTCGCGGTAGTGGACGGCTTCGCCGCGTGGGAACCGCTTGACGGTGGTGGGTGCGTTCGCGCCAGTGAAGAGGAGCCGCGGAACGGTCCCGGCCTGGTACAGCTCTACAGCTCGCACGGCCACGCCGATGTCGTGGCTACCTAGGCCGATCGCGATGTCGGCGGAAGGCACCTGGTGCTTCATGTCGTGGTAGTCCCACAACGTCACGACGTCGACCCGGTGCTCGTCAGGGATCAGAACGGAAGGCATGGACACACGAACCTCAGTAGCCACGTCGGATTTCTCGCAACTGCTCTAGATATGCCTCTGCCTCGGTCTCTCCAGGAAACCGGCTGGCAAGAACGGCGGCCAGGTCCTGAGAGACCATCGAAAGGGACGGGAGCGACTTCCTCCCACCCGATAGTGCTTGGCGGCCAAACGTCACCGCCCCTTCAAGGTCACCTTCTCGTGCCGCTGCGACTCCGAGTGTGATTCTTGCTTCCGCGATCCGCATGGGCGCGCGCTCAAACCCGTTGAAGTCTGTGGCACCACGAATCACCTCATCGGCCAGGGTGCTTGCAAGGCGGTCGTCACCAACATGCCGATAGCAGTCCATTGCGTAGAAGTCGAACTTCAGTGGGTCGACTACGAAGTGGTTGTCGATATTCTCGGGGTATGGCATCGAATCCAGCAGGACCCGGCCTCGCTCAAGCGCATCTTCCATCTCAGACTGCCGTCCCATGCGTGCCCACGCCTTGGCCTCCTGGGCGATGAGCTGCACACCAACCGAATGGGAACCAGACGCAGCTTGTCCGGCTTGCGCTGCTGCGATGACGCCCCGGTAGTCACCAGCGGTGAGGGCGAACCACGCCTTCATCTCGTGTGCCCAACCGAGGATGCCAGCGCTTCCGACCTCCTGGCCGAGGTTGAGTGCCGACTGACGGGTCGCCTCGGCCGCTCGTCGGTCACCCATGTCGTACTCAAGGCACCCAACGAGCAAAGCCAGCCAACCGGCGAGTTCCAGCGTGTCTCGACGTTGTCCGAAGCTCAACCGCTGCTCTTGCATCTCCACAATCCGACGGAGCCACCGGCGCCCTTCCATCACCAGCTCCTCGGGACGACTGTGGGCGTACTCGGAGCACAAGCGGTCAACCGTGATCCGCAGGGCCTGCAACGTGGCCTCGTTGACCGAAGACGCTTGCAGCCTCGACACGATCTCCATCGTGTCCATGCCTGTGGCGTTCACGATCTCTAGTCCCGACTCGGTGCGGTTGTCGGGCGGGAAGAGGGCTGTGGTTACGGTGTGGAGGGCTGCGGCGATGATCGGGGCGTAGTGAGGACTGGGCTTGTTCTCCCCTCGCTCCCACGCCTTCCAACGACGTACCAAGTGGTCCGGATCCGGAAGAGCTTCGTCCGTGTGCCGCCGCATCTGCTCGGCCGCTTCAGACTGGGACCAGCCGCGGGCTTCGCGAAGCGCCCTGATGCGCCGGGCCCAGCTTGGGACGTCACCGCTCATCGTTGGCCTACCTCCCAGGCGTAGTCGTCGCCTCCACGAGTGTGTCACCGGGTGTGAGGTGACGTCAGGTGCTGCGCTGGTGATGCGTCCTCGTCACCGTGTCACCACCGACGACACCTGCGTGACACTGTGGTGAAGGACCGTGACGGACGACACTTGAGGCATGGAGACGACAGCCAACGACCTGCGGGAAGTCAGCCAACGGCTTCATTCGATCCAGAACCTGGTGAAAGCTATCGAAAGTCGAGTCAGGTCCCTGGAGCAGCGCGGTACGGCCACCCCTGACTCTCTTCGAGTTCTTTCACCCGGTCGTTCAACGACGACACAGTCTTTTGCAGCCTGTCGAGCTGACGACTGATCGTGTCCAGACTGACCGGCTCCTCGCGCCCACTGGGCGGGTGCTCGCTCACAAAGACACCAACAGCCGGCGTTGAGACAAGCCAGCCCTCATCCTGGAGGATCTTGAGCGCCTTCTGGAGGGTCGCCAACGCAACACCGTGTTGATCAGCAAGGGCTCGGTTCCCGAGTAGCTGATCGCCAGGTGCGAGGGTTCCACCGGCGATGTCGGTCTTGATCGCCTCTACGACACGCTGGTAGGCCGCCAAGCCGGGCTTCGAGTCCACGTTCCAAGTCTAGGACCTACTGACCCACACCGACATATATCACCCGATCAGACCAGCACAACTGACCTAGGTCGATATATGCTGACATAGGTCAACAACGAAGGAGGCAGCAATGCGCAACATCCCGGTCCTGCTCACGGGTTGGCGGCTGATGGTGACGGAAGAGCCGCAGTTGAAGATGCGCGAGGTGGACGGCGCACCGGAGGTGGTGACGGACCGCGATGGCGCGTCGCAGTTCGTCGTGTCGGTGTTCGCCAAGGCCAAGGGCGAGAAGGGCGAAGAGATCCGCGTGACGCTCGGGACGGACCCCGGTCCGGGCTTCGAGGACGGCACGCTGGTGGAGCTGGTGGGCGCGACGGTGTCGCCCTACAGCTTCAAGAACGGCAAGGGTGAGACCGTGTCCGGTCTGGCCTGGCGCGCGATGGGTCTCAAGCCGCTGGGCTGATCCGCCCTGCGTGTTCCCGGTCCGTTTCGAGAATCGGGCTCCTGTGGCCACGTGAACCGCTCCGCCGTGTCGGGGTAGGCCGTGTTGCCGCCAATCAGGGTGCCCGTTTGTTCCTTGAGAATTCCACAGTGGATACGTCCATGCCTTTTTCCGGCACCCGAGAGTTCGGTGCCGGGAGATTCGTTGCCCCCGGGCCGTGTGGCGTCCGGTGCCGGGGGCTTTGTGTCTCCCGTTTTTTACGGAAATGAGGTGGTGTGGTGGAGATCGTGAACAAGGCGGCGCAGGAGAACTACGCGTCGTTCCGGGCCGCGATCGTGTTGTTGCAGGAGACCGTGGACGAGCACGTCCGGGGGTTCATCGCGAAGGCGGAGGACGCAGACATCCCGGCGGACGCGTGGGCCGTGCCGACGGCGGACGAGCTGAAGTCGTTGTGCGACAAGGCGGTTCGTGAGATCGAAGAGTTCACGAAGGACGCGAAGAAGTACGAGGCGGAGCTGGTCTCCCGGAACTGGAGGGTCTGACCATGGCTGCTCGTTACGGCGCGGACCAGGCGGTCGACGCGGTCGACCAGGCCATGAACCAGCTCAAGGAGGCGGTGGAGGGGATGCCGTTCGCGCGGTTCCGCTTCACCGGCAAGCACAAGGCGGTGGCGCGGGCGGTCGCGGATTTGACGGTCGCGATGGCGGACGTGAAGCCGTATTTGAAGGACGTCTAGACCGCCGGTAGCGGCGCATTTACTGCCAGGGGCCCGATCACGCCGAATGAGGCTGGTCGGGCCTCTGGTTTCCAAGAGGTCACGATTCGATGAGAGGGGCGGCTTGTCATGCCGAAACCGACTCGTAGTCAGGGGTTGGAGGTCCGCGCGATCAAGTGGGGTGTCCGGCACCCGGGCATGGTGACGGTTCCGGCCGGACTCGCCACGGCGATGGCCAAGGGCGCGATGGAGTGGGGGTTGCCGACCACGGGCGGGATCGTCGGTGGCGCGCTGGTCGGGGTGGCGGGCTGGTATCGGGGGCATCCGGCGTCGTTCGACCAGGTGGCCGCGCCGTGGCTGCGGGCTTTCCGTCGCCGCTGGCTGACCTACGTGGGTCGGCGCTGGGCGGACATCCTGATGGACTGCGATCTGGTCACGGTCAACCGGCGCACTGACGCGATGGTCGTGCCGCGCATCCTGCGGGTGCGGTCGGCGTCGCCGTCGATCGACACGATCCACGTGCGGCTCAACCGGGGTCAGACGCCGTCGCTGTTCGAGGAGCGTGCCGACGCCCTGGCGCATGCCTTGCTGGCGCAGCGGGTGGCGGTGGTGAAGATCAAGCCGCAGGTGATCGGCCTGGTGGTCGAGCGGGAGAACCCGTTCGGTGCCGACCCGATCCCGGCGATCGACCTGCCGCACGACGTCGACGAGGTGGACCTGGGCGCGATCGAGCTGGGTGACACCGAGTACGGCACGCCGTGGACCCAGTCGTTCCTGGGCCAGCACCTGTTCACGGCGGGGGCCACGGGGTCGGGCAAGGGCTCGTTGTTGTGGTCGCCGTTGCGGGGCATGGCACCGCTGCTGCGGGACCGGATCGTGCTGCCGGACGTGATCGACCTGAAGGAGGGGATGGAGACCGAGATCGGTGCTCCGTTGTTCCACCGCCGGGCGATCGAGTGGGGCGACGCGGTGTCGGTGGTCGAGTCGTTCCGTGACGAGTTGAAGGCGCGGCAGGCGGTGCTGCGGGAGCAGGGGAAGCGGAAGTTCACGCCGTCGGTGGAGACGCCGTTGCGGCTGTTGCAGATCGACGAGCTGGGCATGATGACCAGCTACGGTCCGGCGTCCGAGGTGCGTGGGGTGCTCAAGCTGCTCTCGGAGATCATGACACAGGGTCGGGCGGCGGGCTTCGGGGTCTGCGGCTACGTGCAGGAGCCGACCAAGGACACGGTCCCGGTCCGGGAGCTGTTCACCGCCCGTGTCTGTCTGTCGGTGACGTCGCAGAGCCAGGTGGACATGGTCCTGGGCGACGGGATGCGGCTTCGCGGTGCGCTGGCCGACGAGATCCCGCTGGACCCGGCGCACGCCGGTATCGGGTTCGTGGTGGAGCAGGGCTCCCGCAACCCGCTGCGCGTGCGTGCCTCGTTCCAGGCCGACCAGGACATCCGCGACCTGGTCGCGTTCGTCACCTCGGGCCGTCCGCGCCTGCACGCGGTCGCCTGACTTTTCACAGGTTCTGCGGCCCGAAGTTGTTGCCGCGCAAGCACATCACTCATTCCGAAGTGGAGGAACAATCATGTGGAACCTGGGTATCCGGCTGTGGGCGGCGTGGCGGTTCGCGCTGTTCCTCGCCGTCGCGGGCGGGGTGCTGTTCGTCGTCTACCAGGTCGACGGCACCGGCGCGTTCTTCGTGTGGACGCTCGTGCTGGCCCTGGCCGGTGTGGTGGCGGTGTTCTACATCCTGCGCGACTTCGTCCGCCGCGAGATCGAGCACCGACGCGGGCGGTTGTGATGGCACGCCGAGTCGACCCCGGACAGATCGACCTGTTCGCCGACTCCGCCGACCAGCCCGCAGCGCCTGCTACGCCGGTCGAGCGGGGCAAGCCTGCCGGCTACGGTGGCACGCCAGATCTGGTCGTCACCGTGCTCGACCAGATCCAGGACGGGCTGATCGGGCAGTTCGACCCGTCCGGCCGCGTCGTGGCACTCGACGGTGACGGGCACTGCCGCCACGCCGCCGACGACGTCGCCGACGTGGTCGAGTCCCTGATCACCCAGCGGTACGCGGCACAGGGCGAGTTCACAACCCAACTGCACGGCGTGGTTCGCAAGAACGTCTACCTGGTCAAGCTGACCAACTCCGGGCACAAGATCCGCACCCGCTGGTTCCACCTACGGGGCACACGATGAGCCACGCCAACCGCTTCACCTTCGACCTCAAGCAGCCCGCCATGCGGACGGCCGCCGCGACGCTGGCCGAGCTGCCGAACCTGCGGCTGATCGTCAGGTGGGCCGCCGAGTACGACGACCTGGTGCGCCGCCACGCCGACGACAACGGCGTGCTGCCCGACGCCAAGGCGGTCGAGGCCGCCGAACTCGCCCACAAGATCCACGTCGAGTTGACGTGGGAGGCGGAGCACTACCGCAGGTTGTCGACGGAACACCGGGAAGGCAGGCCGCTGTGAACACGGCTGTGACCGATCCGGACGGATCGCTGTGGCCGCCGGCCGACCTGGCTCCCGTGGTGCTGTCGGTGCTGGCGCTGGCTGCCGAGCATCGGCTGTACGTGGCGGGACGAACGAACGTCACCCCGTGGACCGACGCCGAATACGAGTCCGCCCGATTGCTGCACGGCGACGCGGCCACGGCGGCGGCGGTCCTGCTGGAACGCGGCTTTCTGGTCGAAGCCTGGAACGCGCTGCTGGTGGACGAGTCCGGCGACCAGGTCGACGCCGACGGAGTCGTCCTGACCCCGTCCGGCCGCGAGCTGCACGTGCGACTGGCCGGGCACTGACAACCGACTGTCCTTGAAGCCGAGACGAAGGAACATCCGATGCCCGAGAACGGGAACATGCCGCCGATGCCGAACTGGAAGAAGAACGATCCACCGGACTGGATGAAGGACGACGTGGTCAAGATGCTGCGCATGGCCATCGCCGACCGCCTCTACACCAATCCGGGCAGCCCAAGCGGGCCGTGGGCATGGTTCTACGACCACGCGGCACAGGCGCGACAGGCGAGCTACGACGAGTCGGAGGTGGTCGCGCTGTTGGAGGAGCACGGCTGTCTGGTCCCGGGGCGGACTCTCGTGTTGAAGGACGAGTCCGGTGAGCCGTTCAACGCCGACCACATGGAGATCACGCCTGCCGGACGCGAGCTGTTCGCACGGCTCGACCCGAAGGGGTGACACCGGTGCGGGCCGACGACTCCGACGGGATCGACGTTCAGGCGGGGGTCACGAAACGGGTCGTGGGCCTGCGCCGCAAGAAAGCCGAGTCCGCTCAGCTCCGCGGCTTGGTCGACGACCCGGACATGGTGGCGGTGCGGATCGAGTCGCAACGCCGGTTGATCACGCGCGGCATGTGGTTCTTCCTCGCCCTGGGCCTCGGCTTCACCACCGCCGGGGTCCAGGACTTCCTCGCCGGTCACCGGCCGGTCTCCGACCCGCTGTGGTGGGCGGCGTGGCTGGCCGAACCGATGTTGGCCGGGATCCTGATCATGTTGTTGGTGTTCGAGTCCGAGGTGCTGCACCGGGGCGTGCCGGTGGACTCCAAGTGGGTGGACTGGCTCAAGCGGATCCTGTTGACCTCCACCCTGTTCATGAACGTCTACCCCACGATCGCGGTGCGCGCCGGTGAGCGGTTCGAGGTCGGCAACCTCGCCATTCACGTCATGGTGCCGGTGGTGGTGTTCGGCGTCGCCGAGGTCATGCCGGTGATCCAGCAACGCATGAACCAGGCCATCACCGACGCCTACCGCGCCGCCAACACCACCACCGCGCCACCCGCCCCGGCGCCCACTGCGGCGGCTCCACGGCCCGTTCAGGCGGCGCTGGTCACCGGCACCCGGCTCAAGCTGCCGGACCCGATCCGCGACGCGGTCAAGGCCACGGTCGACCAGGCCGCCGCCGAGGGCCGCACGCTGACCGCCGACGACATCCGCCAAGCGGTACGCGTCCCGGCCGATCTCGCCGACCGCATCGTCGCCGAGGTCCAGGCCCACAACGGGCACGCCTTCACCTGATCCACGGCAGGAACCCCCTACCTGCCCACATGAGCGGGGCACGGCCACTCCCCTGGTCGTGCCCCGCTCCTCGTCCTGCGCGAACGAAGGAGCAACCCCCATGAGCGCTACCGCTGTGCTGGACGCTCCCGCGTCCGCCGACCCCTCCTTACCGCTGTTCTACCTCGGCACCCACCAACCGCACTGGCTGTGGCAGGTGCCGTTCCCGCTGTTCGTCAGCCGCCGAACCCTGCAACGCCGCTCGGTCAAGGGCCTGCGCCGCGCCACCTGCCGGTGGGCGCTGGACTCCGGCGGCTTCACCGAACTGGCCATGCACGGCAAGTGGACGCTGTCCCCGGCCGCCTACGTCGAACAGGTCGCCCTCTACAGCGAGGTGATCGGCAACCTGGACTGGGCCGCACCACAGGACTGGATGTGCGAACCGTTCATGATCGAACGCACCGGCCTGAGCGTGCGCGAACACCAGGAACGCACCGTCGCCAACGGCCTGGAACTGCGCTCCCTGGCTCCGCACCTGCCGTTCAAGTACGTGGTCCAGGGCGACACCCCCACGTCCTACCTGCAGTGCGTCGATCTCTATCGGCAAGCCGGTGTCGACCTGACGAAAGAGACGCTCGTCGGCCTCGGTTCGGTGTGCCGACGCCAGTCCACCGACGAGATCGCCGGGCTGGTGCGCGAACTGTCCTCGGCCGGACTGCGGCTGCACGGCTTCGGCGTCAAGACCAAAGGACTCGACCTCTACGGCCCGCACCTGGCCTCCGCCGACTCCCTGGCCTGGAGCTTCCAAGCCCGCCGGGCCCCCGCTCTGCCGGGCTGCACCGGACACCGCAACTGCGCCAACTGCCTGACCTACGCCACCGGCTACCGACAGCGGCTCCTGCGCAGGCTGCACGTCCTTCACGACCGCCCGACCACCGCGCCCGCACAGCTCGCGCTGTGGGGCGACCTCACCTGACCGAACGGAGGTGCCGCGTGGTCTCCACGCTCGAAGACCGCATCGCCCACCGGCTCCGACGGGCTGACTATCGCGACTGGCGCGACAAGGTCACCGGCATCGGCGGGTGCGCCCAACCGATCCGCATGACGGGCGGCTGGCAGGTCCAGGACCAGGCCACCGGGGCGCTGCTGGACTGGCACGGCGGCGACGTGTTCATCCCCTGCGGCAACCGCCGCGAGTCCGTGTGCCCCTCGTGCTCGGACCGGTACGCGGCCGACGCATACCACCTGATGCACGCGGGCCTGGCCGGCGGCTCCAAGGGTGTGCCGACGTCGGTGACGGAGAAGCCGCGCGTGTTCGCCACGCTGACCGCGCCGTCGTTCGGGCCGGTGCACAACCGGCGCACCACCAACCGCGGAAAGGTCCTGCCGTGCGCGTGCGGCTCCTGGCACCACCCGGACGACCCGGCGATCGGCACGCCGCTCGACCCTGACACCTACGACTACGTCGGCTCGGTGCTGTGGCAGGCCAACGCCGGGGAGCTGTGGCACCGGTTCGTCACCGCACTGAAGCGCGAGCTGATGAAGGCGACCGGCCTGCCGGTCCGGGACTTCAAGGACCACGCCCGGCTCTCGTACGCCAAGGTCGCCGAGTACCAGCGGCGCGGCCTGGTCCACTTCCACGCCGTCGTGCGCCTGGACGGCCCGGACGGACCCGCCGACCCGACTCCGTCGTGGGCCTCTGCGGAGCTGCTGGAAGCGGCCATCACCGGCGCCGCTCGCGCCGTCGCCCTGGACCAGGCGCTGCCGGACGGCACCGTCACCAGGCTGCGATGGGGCTCGCAGGTCGACGTCCGCCGCATCCGGCCGACCAGCGCCCACGAGGTCGAAGAAGACGGCGAGATCAGCGAGACCCGTTTGGCGGGCTACGTCGCCAAGTACGCCACCAAGGGCACCGGCAAGAGCGAGGCCGCCGACCGCCCGATCCGCTCCCAACTCGACATCGACCACCTGCGGGGCCACGCGCACCACCGCCGGATCATCCAGACCGCGTGGGACCTCGGGGACCTGGAGCACCTGGCCAAGCTCAACCTGCGGCGCTGGGCGCACATGCTCGCCTTCCGGGGCCACTTCCTGAGCAAGTCCCGCGCCTACTCGACGACCTTCAAGGCCATCCGCGAGGAACGCCGCGCGTTCCGCACCGCCGAGATGCTCGACCAGCTCGGCCACGACCCGGTCTCGGTGCTGCTGGTCAACGACTGGACCTACACCGGCACCGGCTACGACAGCGATGCCGAACGCGAACTGGCCCTGGCCATCGCGGAACGAACACGTGAGCAGCGCAAACAACGGTACGAACAGGAGGTAGCAGCATGAGCAAGCTCTGGGGGATGAAGGAGGTCGCCGACTTCCTGGGCGTCCCGGTCAACACGCTGTACCAGTGGCGCAGCCGCAACTACGGCCCGCCCGGCAAGCGCATCGGCAAGTACGTCCGCTTCGTCCCCGACCAGGTCAAGGCCTGGGTCGACTCGCTGCCGGACGGGATCGCGTGATGGCACGTCAACCGCTGCCACTCGGCACCTACGGCAAGATCCGCACCTACCAGGACTCGGCAGGCTGGCGGGCGAGAACGAACTTCCGCGACTTCGACGGAGTCACCCGGCCGGTAGAACGCCGGGGCAAGACACAAGCGGCGGCGATCCGGACGTTGAAGAAGGCGCTCGCGGAGCGCACGACACCGGTCGACTCCGAGGGCGTCACGCCGGACATGCGGTTCCGCGACGCCGCCGAGTTGTGGCTGAAGGAGTTCCAGCGGGCCATTGACGCGGGCAAGCGGTCGCCGACGTCGAAGGAGACGTACGAGAACAGGCTCTACGGCCTGGTGCTGCCCGCGATCGGCGATCTGCGGGTGCGCGAGCTGACGGTGCCTCGGCTGGGTCGGGTGGTGGCTGCGGCGCAGGACCTGCACAGCTCGTCCACCGCCAAGACGGTCCGCACCATCCTGTCCGGCGTCTGCGGCCTGGCCGTCCGGCACGGTGCGCTTCCGACCAACCCGGTGCGGGACGTGGCACGCCTGGAGGGCCGGAAGGTGCGGGCTCGGGCGTTGTCCCTCGATGAGCTGGCCGATCTGCTGGCCAAGCTTGACACCGACGAAGCGGCCGTCCGTCATGACCTGCCGGACCTGGCGCGCTGGTACGCGGGCACCGGGGAACGGACCGGAGAGGGCCTGGCGGTGCACTGGCACCAGCTCGACCTGGAAGCCGGAACGGTCGACTGGGGCGGCAGCCTGATTCGCGTCAAGGGCCAGGGCCAGCGGATCAACCACGGCAAGACGGACGTCTCGGAACGTGCGCTGCCGCTGTCCGGGTGGCTGGTCGACGTGCTCCGGGAGCGCCGCTCGACGCTCGCCGAACGCTTCGGCGTCGCCGAGGGCGAACTGGCCGGTCCGGTGTTCCCGAACTCGCTGGGCGGGCTCCGCGACAAGCACAACACGCTCGCCCGCTGGCGTGAGTTCCGGGAACGAGCCGGCTACCGATGGGTGACCTTCCGGACCTTCCGGCGGTCGGTCGCGACCATCCTCGACGAGGCCGGATTGACGGCTCGGCAGATCGCTGACCAGCTCGGACACTCCAAGGTCAGCACGACCCAGGATGTCTACATGGCACGCAAGGTGACCAGCCGCAAGGCGGCCGACGCGCTGGACGCGGTTAAGGGGTTCCGCTCATAAAGTGGGGTAAAAGGGTGGCGTTGATCACGCTCTGCATCAACGCCACCCTGCCTGACCAGCACCAACAGTGGGGCGGGTGGGGTTCGAACCCACGACCTGACGGATTATGAGTCCGCTGCTCTGACCGGCTGAGCTACCGCCCCGCTGACGTGCGGTTCCGGAGGGTACAGAGGGAGGTTCCCCCGCGTCTCGACAACCCGGGCGGCGTGACCAAGCTGTGCACTGGCGGACTACGGGGCTCCGAGGTCGGTCGGCCGGTAGCCCGTCGGGTAGCCCGGGTAAGTCCGGTTCTTCGGGTTGTTGGTCAGGCGTGGCGTCCTCCGTGGCGGGAGGAGGAGGACGGTGGTCGCGCGCACCCGCAGGGCCGTCTTGGCGGCTTTGACGAGCCAGCCCGGCTGCGCGGGGAAGCCGAAGGCGGTCAGCATCGGCTCGTCGAGCATCGCCAGCACCGCGCGGGACGTCAGCGCAGGTGGCACCGGGTACCAGGAGCAGAACAGGTCCAGCGTGTACTGGCCGATCACGCGGTTCGTGTCGCTGTAGGTGAAGTGCTCCTCCTCGTACGCGCGCTTGAACGCCGCGTAGGCGGAGTAGGTCGGCGGCACGTCCTTGACGCCCATCCGGGCGCCCACGGCGCGGTAGAAGTGGAACGCGGCCAGCCGCTCGTGGTCGGTCAGGGGCCGCCAGCCGTACCGGGTGATCCACTCGATCGGGTCGAAGACGAACGTCGACAGCACGTACCGCATGTCGTCGTTCGAGATGTCGTACCGCCCGTGCAGCCGGTTCACCACCCGCAACGCCTCACGCCCGCGCGGCGAGTCGTACCCGTGCTCCACCAGCTCGGCCATCAGCAGCGCCGTGTCGTCGTACCGCTGCTGCGGCCGGCGCTCGAACTCGCCGGTCTTGGCCAGCAGCGCCGAGATCGACGGCACGCAGTAGGTCCGGAACAGGGCGAACTCCAGCGACCGCACGTAGTCCCACGGGAACTCGTACCCGGACGAGATGCGCATGATCTCGACGTGGTCCCGCTCCGGGTCCAGCGAGGTGATCCGGCGACGGTTGGCGAAGCGGTCGGCCATGCGGATCAGCCTGCCTCAAGAAACCACCCGAGCGGGGTGACAATCGGGTGACTCGGGGGTACTCGGACCCCATGACACGACAAAACCCCAGGCCGGTGGACCTGGGGCTGCCATCGCGCTCCCCCTACTGGATTCGAACCAGTAACCCTTCGATTAACAGTCGAATGCTCTGCCATTGAGCTAAGGGGGAATGTTCTGTTGTGGGCCGGGCCTCGCGGCCCGACAGCGACAACTCTAGCGCATCCGGAACAGTGCTCGCGCACACCCCCCTCCTCGTGCGGTAGGAAGGGGTGTGACCAGGCACGATCTCCAGGAGAGGACCACCTCATGAAGGGCATCCTGCTCGGCGCCGCCGTCGGCTACGTCCTAGGGGCGCGCGCCGGACGCCAGCGCTACGACCAGATCGTGCGCGCCTACCGCTCCTTGGCCGACCACCCGGCCGTCCAGGGCGCTGCGGGCATCGTGCGCGCCAAGGTGGGCGAGAAGACCGGGTTCGGCCGGCACCAGCCCAACGCCAACGGCCACCGCCGCGACCCCGTCATCCCGCGCGCCAACTGAGCAACGCCGAGGCCGCCCTCGCACCGGGGGCGGCCTCGGTGCGGCTACGGCACCCGGGCCACGGCGAAGACCCGGCGGAACGGGAACCACGTCGTGCCGTCCGCCCGCCTCGGGTACGCCTCGCGCAGCAGCGGCGCCAACCGACCGCGGAACGCGGCCCACTCGCCGTCGTCCAGCGCCGCCCGGATCGGCCGCAGCGCCGTCCCGGTGATCCACTCCAGCACGGCGTCCTCCCCTTCCAGCCGCTGCAGGTACGTCGTCTCCCACGCGTCCACCGCGCAGCCGTCGAGCACCTCGGCGTACCCCACGGGGTCGAGCACCGGCGACGGCCGCAGCAGGCCGCGCAACGCGGGCCACGACGCGTCGACCAGCGACCGCACCAGCTCGTGCGACGGCCCGGAGAAGTTGCCCGGCACCTGCATCGCCAGCCACGCGCCGGACGGCAGCGCCCGCACCCACTGCCGCAGCAGGTCCTCGTGCCCGGGCACCCACTGCAGCACCGCGTTGGTCACCACCACGTCGGTGTCCGGCTCGGGCTCCCACGACGCCACGTCGCCGACCCGCGCGTCGACCCCGCGGGCTCGCGCGGCCGAGACCATCTCCGGTGACGAGTCCAGCGCCTCCACCACGGCCGACGGCCACCGCTCGGCCAGCGAGGCGGTCAGGTTCCCCGGACCGCAGCCGAGGTCGACCACCCGGCGCGGCGAGGTGGCCCCGACCCGCGCCACCAGCTCGTGGAACGGCCGCGACCGGTGGTCGGCGAACGCGAGGTACTTGCCCGGATCCCACATGCGTGCACCCCCAGTAACAGTACGACTGTACTGCTACCGTACGCCGACCACGCTCACCCGCGCAGCTTGGCGATCTTCGCCGCCACCGACGCCGCGACCTCGCGGACCCGCTCGACGTCCACGCCAGGATCGGGCCGCACCTGGAGCACCACGCCGTCCTGCCCGGTCACCTTGCGCTGCACGAACCACGCGCCGACCGTGTCGTTGTGCTCCCGCGACCTGATCGACCCGGTCACCCGCTCGTGCACGACCTCGGGCACCTTGCCCGGCGACTCCAGCGGGAACCGCCGCGGCGGCAGGTCGCGCAGCACCACGGCCGCGCCCGCGGTGCCGTCCTCGACCGCCTCGACCACCGCCAACGCGTTCCCGCTCCACGTGGCCTTGCTGATCAGGTGCCACCCGACCCTCCGGGGGCCGGGGACCCACAGCCCGTACGACGTCGCCACGAGCCACTCGGAGCCCACGGCGGCCGCGGCGAGCACGTTCTCGTCGGCCTCCAGCACCCCGGTGAACCCCTCGGGCGCGCCCGAGCCGAAAACCCTCCGGAACAGCCCCATCACAGCCCGCCCGCCGCTTGTTGGCCCAACGCCTTGTGGTAGTCCTCCAGCGCGATGAGGTCGCCGAACAGGGCCCGGTACTCGTCGGGCTCCTCCACCGGCGACACGCGCCGCAGCCGGGACTTGATCTCGGTGATCTGCCCCGCCACCAGGATCTGCTGCAACCGCGCCAGCACGCCCTGCACGTACCGGTACTCGTCGTCCGCCTTGACCCGGAGCTGCTCCACGGACAGCTCGGTCAGCACCGACCGCACGGCCTGGTGCCGGCACGCCTGCGACACCGCGTCCAGGAACGCCGGACCCGACAGCCCGGACGACGCGCCGCCCGCCTCCCGGATCGCCTGGTGCAACGCCAGGTACGCGGGGTGCGTGAACGCCTCGTCGGGCAGCGAGTCGTAGTACGGCCCGGCCATCTCGGGCAGCTGCAACGCCGCCTTCAGCGCCTCCCGCTGCGCCCACAGCGCCGGGTCGCGCGGGTCGGGGCGCGGCGGACCGTCGACGTCCACGGCCAGCGCGCCCTGGTTCGGGTCGACCGGCGCGGCGGCACGACGTGACGGCGCGGGCGCCCGGCCGGTCGCCGTCTCACGCACCCGGCGCACGACGGCCGACTCGTCCTCCCAGCCGACCCACCACGCCAGCCGGGTCGCGTAGCCGTCCCGCTTGGCCCGGTCCTTGATCTGGGCCACGAACGGCACCATGACCTTCAGCGCCTCCACCCGGCCGTCCACCGAGTCGAGGTCGTAGTCCTTCAGCCGCGTCTTGATGGCGAACTCGAACAGCGGCGTGCGGCGGGCCACCAGGTCGCGCACGGCCACGTCGCCCTTCTCCTGCCGCAGCTCGCACGGGTCCATGCCGTCGGGCGCGATCGCGATGTAGGTCTGCGCGGAGAACGCCTGCTCGCCCTCGAACGCCTTCAGCGCCGCCTTCTGCCCGGCCGCGTCGCCGTCGAAGGTGAAGATGACCTCGCCGTTCATCGAGTCGTCGATGAGCAGCCGGCGCAGCACGTTCATGTGGTCCGCGCCGAACGCCGTGCCGCAGGACGCGACCGCCGTCGGCACGCCCGCCAGGTGCATGGCCATCACGTCGGTGTAGCCCTCGACGACCACGGCCTGCCTGCGCTTGGCGATCTCCCGCTTGGCCAGGTCCAGCCCGAACAGCACCTGCGACTTCTTGTAGATCGGGCTCTCGCTGGTGTTGAGGTACTTGGCCTGGATCGGGTCGTCGTCGAAGATCCGGCGGGCGCCGAAGCCGACGACGTCGCCGCCCATGTCCCGGATCGGCCACAGCAGCCGGCGGTGGAACCGGTCGATCGGTCCCTGCCTGCCCTCCTTGGTCAACTGGGCCTTGAGCAGCTCGGTGAGCTCGAACCCGCGCCCGAGGAGGTGCTTGGTGAGCTTGTCCCAGCCGCCCGGCGCGAACCCGCAGCCGAACTGCCGGGCCGCGGCCTCGTCGAAACCGCGTTGGGCGAGGAACTCCCGTGCGGCCAACGCGTCCGGCGTGGCCAACTGCTCGGCGTAGAACTCGGCGGCGACCCGGTGCGCCTCGATGAGCCTGCTGCGGGTGCCGCGGTCGCGCTGGACGGTCGCGCCGCCGCCCTCGTAGGTGAGCTGGATGCCCGCCCGGTCGGCCAGCCGCTCGACGGCCTCGACGAACCCGAGGTGCTCGATCTTCATCACGAACGCGATGACGTCGCCGCCCTCGCCGCAGCCGAAGCAGTGGAACGTGCCGTGCGAGGGGCGGACGTTGAACGACGGCGACTTCTCGTCGTGGAACGGGCACAGGCCCTTCAACGCGCCGGCGCCGGCACCGCGCAGGGAGACGTGGTCTCCCACGACCTCGTCGATCCGGCTCCGGTCACGCACCAGTGCGACGTCGCTCTCCCGGATGCGTCCTGCCACGTCGAGCGAGTCTAGTGCTGGCAGACTGGTGCCCGTGACCACCGGTGAGGAGACCTTGGCGTCCGAGCAGACCCTGGCCTCGACCTTCACCGGGCACCGCGCCCACCTGGTCGGCGTGGCCTACCGGCTCACGGGCAGCGTCGCGGACGCCGAGGACGCGGTGCAGGAGGCGTGGCTGCGGCTGACCGGGCTGAGCCGGGAGGCCCGGGCGGACATCAGGGACCTGCGCGGCTGGCTGACGACCGTGGTGGGCCGGATCTGCCTGGACCGGCTGCGGTCGGCGGCGGTGCGGCGGGAGCGCTACGTCGGGCAGTGGCTGCCCGAGCCGTTGGTCACCTCCGGCGAGGACGACCCGTTGGACGCGGTGGTGCGCGACGACGGCGTGCGGCTGGCGGCGCTGGTGGTGCTCGACCGCCTCACGCCCGAGCAGCGGGTGGCGTTCGTGCTGCACGACGCGTTCAGCGTGCCGTTCGCGGAGATCGCCGACGCGTTGGGCTGCACGGTCGCGACCGCCCGTCAGCACGCCTCGCGCGGTCGCAAGGCGGCGGCCGACGCCGACCCTCCGCCGCGGGTGGCGCTGGAGGAGCAGCGCGAGGTGCTGGAGCGGTTCCTCCGGGCCCTGGCCACCGGCGACGTCGACGCGGTGATCGGTCTGCTGCACCCGGACGTGGTGCTCGTCGGGGACGGCGGCGGCAAGGCCAAGACCGCGGCCCGCGTCATCGACGGCGCGGACAAGGTGGCGCGCTTCATCCTCGGCCTGCTGCGCCGGTACGGCGACGTCGAGGGGCGGCCCGCGCTGGTCAACGGCGACGTCGGGCTGGTGTTCGGCGCCCAGGGCGAGCTCACGCCGCGCGTCGAGGCGGTCGTGGTGCGGGACGGCAAGGTGGCCGGCGTGTACGACATGTCGAACCCGGACAAGCTCGGCCACGTGCCGTTCCCCGAGGCCTCCTGAGACCGGTTACGGCATCGGCACCCGGCAGGCATCACCCGAGGTGAACCCCTGGTCGGTGATGCCGAACGCCGAGTTGAACCGGCCGCGCTGGTTCTCCAGCGCGATCAGGTAGGTCAGCTCGACCAGCCCCTGGTGGCCCAGCCGCCGGTCGAGTTCGGCGACCTGCTCGTCGGTGACGGCGGTCGGGGTCTCGGTCATCGCGTCGGCGTAGGCGAGGGCCAGCTTCTCCAGCTCCGTGTACTTGTCCGAGGTGCGGTAGTCGTGGATCTCCTTGAGCCGGTCGACGTCCAGGCCCTCGTGCTTGATCAGCATGGTGCCGAAGTCGACGCACCACGAGCAGCCGAGCTTCACCGCGGTGAGGTAGACGACCAGCTCCCGCAACGACACGGGCAGCGTCTTGGCGGCCTTCTCCACCGCCATCTCGTGCCGCGCGCCCGCGACGAAGAGCCGCCGGTGGTGCGCCGTCACCGTGAACGGCTCCGGCACCGCCCCGAACCGCTTCTTGGCGAACCGGTAGGCGAAGCGCACCAGCGGGTTGGCCTGCTTGGTCGTGACGACCGGGATCCTGGGTGCCATGTTCCCCTCCTCGTTTCGGGTCTTCACCCGGTGGACGAGGAAGGGCCTCGGAACGTGACGGTCAGGGCTTGGCCACCTGGGCGAGGAAGAAGATCGCGCCCGTGTCGGCGTGCCGGACGAGCAGCAGGTAGGGCCGGTCGACGCGGACCGTGCGGGCCGGTTCGGCCGGGATGAACGAGGTCAGGCGCATCATCACGGCGGTCGCCGCCGCGCCCTCGAAGCCCTGCTCGTCGAGCCGCAGCACGGCTTCGTGCACCACGTCGTCCACGTAGAGCCGCGGGTCGGGGCTCAGGCCCGTGAGGTCGGCACCGCGGCCGAACATGGTGCGCACGCCGACCTGCTGCAACGACTCGGCGAGCGAGACGTTCACCGACAACGCCAGCTTCGGCAGGAACAGCTCGATCCGGTCGTGGTCCAACGCCTCCAGCACCTCGGGCACGCCTTCGGTGCCGCCGAGGTCGCCCTCGGGCAGCAGCACGACCGCCTCCACGCCGCCGCGCGCGGCCAGCGCCACGGCCTCCCACCCGTCCCGTCGCGCGTACCGCATGGAGCCCTCGCGGCGCATGGTGGGCACGTTCCCGGCGCCGCGGAAGGGCAGGTCGGCCGTGTCGTGCTCGGGGAACTCCTCGCTCCACGCGCACTTCAGGTACAGCGCGTTGACCAGCGTCGCGACCGTGTCGGACGTGATCGCGCCGGCGGCGAGCAGCTCGGGGACCAGCCCGCGGGTCGTCTCCGCCACGTCGGCGTTGATGAGCTTGCGGGCGCCCTCCGGGTCGCCGGCGAACGGCGCGGAGCGGGCCTTCGCGCCCGGCCACCCGGCCAGGTCGGTGAGGAAACTTTCGTTGAGCGGCAGTTCGTCCCACGCCCACAGCGTGTTGGCGACGGCGAACTCGGCGTCGTCGCCCACCACCGCGCCCTTGAGCACCTTGGCGTGGTCCGCGCCGAGCAGCGCGACCAGTTCGGCCTCCGTCTCGCCGCGCGCCGCCTGCGCCGTCATGCCGAGCGCGCTGGCCACCGAGTACGGCGACCAGCAGGCGTTGCGCGTGCGGTCGGGCGCGACGGCGTCGTGGAGGGTGAGGGCGAACGTCAGGTGCGCTCGATCAGGCACTGGGTCTCCTTAACCGCTATGGGGTCGTCCGGGATCGGACGTTCGCCCGCGCCGCTCGTGGGTCCGAGCGGCCGGGGGTGGCGTGGTTCGCGCACCCCGGCGGAGCCGTCGTCGCCGGGCTCGTCGTCCCACCCGTCGTACGGGAGCTCGGCGCCGACGTGCACCGGGTCGCGGGTCGGTCTGCGCCACGGCCAAGGACGGCCTGGCGGTCTGGTGGACTCATCGGCCATGGGGTCGAGTGTGCCACCGGTCACAGGGGTTCGGGGGCGGGACCGGCGAGCGCCCGCCGCCACGCCACGGCCTGGGCGTCGGTGAGCGAGGCGACCTGGTCGACCACGACGCGCAGCCGTTCGGCGTCGGTGCCGGCGGCGGCCCAGGAGGGGTGGAACGCGGGGTCGAGCGTGTCCGGGGCGCGCATCAGCAGGAGGTGGACCAGTTCGGCGACCAGCTCGCGTTGCCGGGCCTGCATGGCCAGCCGGGACGGGTCGCTCATCACGTACCGGACCGCGACCGCCTTGAGCAGCGCCACCTCGGCCGCGACCAGGGGCGGCACGACCAGGTCGGCACGGTAGCGGCTCAGCGGGCCGTCGCCGTGCACCTCGCGGGTCGCGCCGACCGCGGCGGAGGCGAACCGGCCGACCAGCTCGCTGGTGAGCCGCTTCAACGCGACCTGCGCGCGCAGCGAGCCGTCGTACTCGGCCAGTTCGGCGATCACCGGCAGGGCGAGCAGCTCGGTGGCGGCGGCTTCGAGCGCGGAGGTCGGCTCGTCGGAGAAGTGCTTGGCGGCGAGGCCCGCGATGGCGGCGCGCTCGGCCGGGTCGCCGAGGGCGGCCAGGCTGATCCGGTGCGCCAGCACGCCGTCCTCCACGTCGTGCACGGAGTAGGCGACGTCGTCGGCCCAGTCCATGACCTGCGCTTCCAGGCACCGCCGTCGATCGGGCGCGCCTTCGCGGACCCACGTGAACACGTCGAGGTCGTCGTCGTAGGCGCCGAACTTCACCATCCCGGGACGGCGGGTCCACGGGTACTTGGTGGCCGCGTCGAGGCACGCCCGGGTCAGGTTGAGGCCCTTGGCGGTCTTGGGTTCGAGCCGGGTCAGGATGCGCAGGGTCTGGGCGTTGCCCTCGAAGCCGCCGCACGGACCGGCCAGCTCGTCGAGCGCGCGTTCACCGTTGTGGCCGAACGGCGGGTGCCCGATGTCGTGCGCGAGGCCGGCGGTGTCGACCACGTCCGGGTCGCAGCCGAGCTCCTCGCCGATGCCGCGGCCGATCTGGGCGACCTCCAGCGAGTGGGTGAGCCGGGTGCGGGGCACGCCGGTCACCTCCGCGCCCTCGCCGGGGCCGACGACCTGGGTCTTGCCCGCGAGCCGGCGCAGCGCCGCCGAGTGCAGCACGCGGGCCCGGTCCCGGGAGAACGGCGAGCGGCTCTCGGTGCGCGCTCCGGGCAGCACCGCTCCCTTGGGCGGCTCGGGGAGCAGCCGCGCGGAGTCGTGTCCGGTGTAGCCCTGGCTCATCCGCTCAGGGTAAGCGGCGACCTACAGCAGGATGCCGTCGAACGCGCCAGCCGGCGCCTTCATCAGGTGGTAGTAGAGCAGCGCGCCGGTCTCGCGGCGGATGTAGAACAGCTGGGTCTGGCGGGTCTGCACGTTCGGCCCGCTGCGGGTCGGCGAGGTCCACGCGGACAGGCCCTCGTCCTCGGCCATCGTGCGCGCCCGCAGCGAGTGCCACGGGTCGCTGACGATCACGGCCGTGGTGAGCGACTTCTCGCGGGCGGCGGCGGCGAGCGCCCGGATGCTGCCCAGGGTGTCGGTGCCCTCGCCGACTTCGAGGATCCGGTCGGTGGGCACGTCGTGCGCCTCCAACCACATCCGGCCGGCCTCGCCCTCGGTGAAGTTGTCGCCGGGCTGCCTGCCGCCGGTGGTGGCGATGTAGTTGACCACGCCCTGCTCGTACAGCCGGCGCGCGTGCTCCAGCCGTGCCTCCAGGACGTCGGAGGGCACGCCGTTGAACTGGGCCGCACCGAGGACCACGGCCATGTCGGCGTGGGCCCGGTCGTCCTCGCGGGCCACCTGCCACACGCGGAACGCCGTGCCGCCGACGACGAGGAGCCCGATCACGAGGCCGCCGAGGACGACGCGCGTGGCCAGCCTGCGGAGTCTCGGCAGGAACGTCACGCCGGGGATGATCCCACACCCGCGCGGGCGTGAGGGCTGCCAGGATCGCCGACATGGCAGCAGACCAGCCGACGATCGTGGCCACCTCAGGTGGTTTCCGCGCCGGGCGACGCACCAACCTGGAGTTCCACCGACTCGCGCACCACGCCGTCGAGCTGTCCGGCGTGCACGGCCGGACACCGCGGGTGTGCCACATCGGCACCGCGTTGGGCGACCAGCGGTGGTTCAACGCGGACATCTCCGAAGCCGGGCAGCTGGCGGGGTGGGAGGTGTCGCACCTGAACCTGTTCACCATGCCGCCGACGACCGACGTCGCGGGCTTCCTCGGTTCGCACGACGTCGTGTGGGTCGGCGGTGGTTCGGTGGCGAACCTGCTGGCGGTGTGGGCGGTGCACGACCTCGGGTCGGCGCTGCGCGGCGCGTGGCAGGACGGCGTCGTGCTCGGTGGCGTGTCCGCCGGGTCGATCTGCTGGTTCCTCGGCGGCCCGACGGACTCGTTCGGCCCGGAGCTGCGCGTGATCACGAACGGCCTGGGTTTCCTGCCGTACGGCAACGGGGTCCACTACGACAGCGAGGCGGCGCGGCGGCCGACGATCCACGCGGCGGTGGCGGCGGGCGTGCTGCCGGAGACGCACTGCACCGACGACGGCGCCGGGCTCGTCTACCACGGCGCCGAGCTCGTGGAGGCGGTGTCCGAACGGCGCACCGGCGGTGCGTACGTGGTGCGACGTGACGAATCTTCAGGAACCGCACAGGAGGAATCGCTCGACGTCAGGCGGTTGTGAAACGGACCGCGCGGAGGTGGGACGACGCCGGAGGACGGGGCGCACCTGACCGCAGACGTCGTCGTCCACGTGGACGATCAGCGCGCTCATGGCTCCAAGCGGGCGAAGCACCTGGCCTCGGGCCGCGTTCCTGTCCGAGGACCACCTCAAGTCACTCCGGTACGCCACCGAGGACGGCGAGCCGATCACCGGCAGCGCCAACGGCTTCGACCTCTCCATGTTCCGCCTGCGGAGGCCCCTGAGCGACACGCGGGCCGACGACTCGGGTCAGGCCCTCTGATACAGCTCGCGGGCCGTTCGGATGGCCGGGGCCACGACGCCGTCGAGGTAGGGCGTCGAGAACGACCTGCCCCAGTTCAGCGACGAGTGCGGCCCCATCTGGTGCGGGTGGCCGAACGACGCCAGGTAGACGGGTACGCCGGCCAGGTGGACGTGTTCGAGGTTCGGCGCGAGGGTGCGCGCCCGCGTCACGATGGAGTCGATCCCGGCGCGGGCGGGCCGGCTCTGCAGGACGCACAGCGCCGGCTCCAGCACCCGCACCGTGGCCGCCAGGTGCGGCAGGCAGTTCGCGGTCATCACCGGCGTCCCCCGCGAGGTGGTGGTCCCGGTGGCGACCGCCGAGCACAGCCGGACGTTGACCAGCGCGTAGGCGTCCATGACGTGCACGGGGCTCGGGGTGTTCGCCAGGTCGAGCAGCTCGCCACGCCGGTCCGGCCCCGGTTCGCGGCCGAACGCCAGTCGCAACGCGCTCGCGGTGCCCTTCATGTGCGGCTTCCGGCTGCGCGGGTCGCCGTCGATCACCGGCTGCTGCTCGGCCCGCCGCTCCGCCAGCGTGACGTGCTCGCGTTCCCTGCCGGTCTCCATGCCCAGCACGAGGACGCGCCACGGTCGGCCGTCCTCCACGATGTCGTAGTGGTGGCCGACGTGCGACAGCCGGCCGCGCCAGAACGACGTGCCCTGGCGTCGCAACGCCGACGCCCGACAGACGGTCTCCTTGTCACACGTGAACCCGCCGTCACCCAGCACGTGGACACTCATGTACCGGTCCAGCTCGGCGATGCGTGACCGGGTCCGCTCGGGGTCGCTGTGCGAGGTCACCGGCAGGACGATAGATCGTCGTGCCCGCCCCGTACGCGGACGCGGCCGTCCGGCACCCGCTCGCGGTGGTGACGGGGACGGGCATGCTGGTACACCACGGACCGCGAACTCCCAGAGGGGGCGGGGATGGCGAGGCTGCTGGCCGCGTTGGACGAGCACGTCACCGTCGAGTGGGGCAAGTTCGGCCTCATCGACGACGACCGGGTGGAGCCCGGCGAGCCGGGCTGGTCCGCGCTGGGCTCACCGGAGACGATGCTGACCGGCAAGAACGGCGCCGTCTTCCGCAGTGGCGGTGCCATGCACCTGGCGGCCGTGCGGCTGGAGTCGTGGGACGGGCCGGCGGACTCGCCCGAGGGGCGGTGGGACGTGGTGTGGGAGGACGAGATCCCCCTCACCTCCGGGGTGCTGCGACTGGTCACCGTGACGACCTGGGCGCCGGAGGGGACCCTGCGGCTGAGCGGTCCCGGTGTCCACGCGATGCGGGTGCACTGCCGCGGCCGCGAAGCCGCCGCCGAAGTGGGTTCCCTGCCTTACACGGAAGAGGTCGTCGAGCACTGGGTCATGCAGTTCTGGCCCCGGTGAGCGGCGGGACGGACGGGTCGACCGCCCGTCCCGCCCACCGTCACGGCGTCGGGTCGACGTGGAACGCGTCGCTGTCCAGGATGCGGTCGTAGGAGTACCACGCTCCCAGCCAGGTGCCGGCGGCCTCGTTGTCCGGGCCGGAGATGCGGCTCACCGAGAATCTCCCATCCCCGCGGGCCGCTCCCTGGTGGGTGGTGTTGAACGGGTACTCGTCACACTGGTACTTCCCGCCCTCGGCGTAACCGGAGCCCCATTCGGCGACGCACGCCTTCACCGCCTCCGCGCGGTTCTGGTTCGTGTTGTTGAAGTACCAGCGGGTGAGCGATTCGCCATTCACCGCACCGGGGATCGTCTTGCCGTCTATGCGCGGGATGGTGAGCTGCGGTGACTGCTGGGCGAGCCGGTAGTGCGCCGCCGACTCGGTCATCGCCGCGAATTCCGGCCGGCTCACCGGGATGTGCATGACGGCCTTGACCCTGCTGAAGATCGCGGCGTTGTTGCCGTTGAGGTTCAGGTAGTTGACGGTGTCGTACCGGACCTTCTGCGGCGGGCTGTCCTTCGTCTGGGGCTGCGAGCCGGGCAGCCCGACCACCCTCGCCGTCGCGCGGGACCAGAAGTCCATGTAGCCGAGCCGGTTGGGGTTCTCCGGCGTCAGCGCAGGCGCCGTGGACGTGAAGCGCGTGGCGTAGGCCGGCACGCGCTCCCACTCCGCGAGCGACTTCTCCAGGTCCGTCGGCTGTCGTGGGTCCTCGGTGCACTCGTCGCCGTTCAGCAGCGCGACGCACTCCAGGTCGAGCTTGAGGAACGTCGCTTCCTTGAGCGCCGGGGTGTTCGAGACGATGTCGTCGACGAACGTGACGAACCGGACCGCCCGGTCGCGCTCCGACCCGAAGCCCAGGATCGTGACGCGGAAGGTCGACTTCACGGTGACGCACTGGTTGAGCACGCAGATCCGGTCGCCCTTCTCGCCCTTCATGATGCGGCAGAAGGCGTAGTGGTTCTTGATCCACCCGTCGTCCGAGCCGGCGACGTCCGCGTGCTCGTGGCACTCGTCCGGGCCGGTGATGTAGTCGTACTCGAACGGCGGTGGTGACCAGCCCTGCGCGGTGAGCTGCGGCGGGCCGTAGTCCGACCGGTAGGTCGCCTTGGCGTCGCGGTCCTCCTGGCGCAGTTGCTCCAGGGTGGGCCGCGGACCGGTGCGCGCCCCCGTGTCACCGGTCGCCCCGACTTCGTTCGCCGGGTAGAACTTCAGCTCCGAGGACACCACCGTGCCCTTCGACAGCAGATCGGGCGGAATGGAATCGGGGGCAGCCGAAGCCGGCAGTGCACCACCCGCCACCGTGACCGATGCGATCAGTCCCGCCAGCAGGACACGAATCCACCCGCGTGAACGCGTTGAATGATTTTTCATCGCTCGCCTTCGTTGTCGTGAGAACAACGGCTTGAGAGGCAGCGAACAGTAAATCCCCCCAGCGCGTTACCGCGCTCAAATCACGCAGGACCCCCGTCCAGCAATGTGCCTCCCCTGCACGACCGCGAAGCTAGCAGCGCACAGCGACACCTGACAACATCTTTGAGTTATTCCAGATCGGCTCGCATTGATCATTCGAGGCGGCGGCGAACAACGGCATTTATCGGTGTGATTCCACGCGAGCAGCCCCGGGTCGCCGGGCGGCGGGATGGTCACCACTTCCCGGATCGTGCGGACCGGCGTGTCCTCCCACGAGTAGACCAACCACTCCGGCGTGAACGGGTCCGCCTCCGGCGAGGGTTCCGCTGCGTGGCGTTGGTCGGTGTCGAACAGGAGGTCGTACCTCTCCGCGTCGCCATCACACCGGAAACCGAGGACACCGTCGCTCATGGGCACGACGTGCTCAGAGAGCGCTGTCTGCTGTTCGTTGCCGCGACTCGCGCCCGAGACGCCGTTCGGGTCTCGTACAGCCAGGCCGGAAGTCCATGCCTCGGCGTAACCAAGAGTTGAAGGTTTTTCCCCAGCTTCCAGGAGATTCTCCGCGCAAGCTTCAAATAGGAGTTCAAAGATACGCTTGAAGGTGTGAATGCCGAGGAGATGACGGAGCACCTCAAGTCCTATGCCGGTACCCGCGTGATGGAGGCGTACGGCGACACGTTCTTCCTCTACGACCCCGACGGCGATCTCCCGCCGGAGCGCCGGCTGCCGTTCGCGACGATCGTGACCGGCGACAACTACGAGCGGGTGTCCCGGTTGAGCGAGCCGGGGGCCTACCGGCTCAACATCGGGCTCACCAAAGCGACTTACACCGCGATGTTCGGCGCCGTGCCGACCGAGCGCGACGAGGAGGGCGTGCTGGAGACCGGGTTCGACTACGCGGAACGGGATCGCGTGATGCCGCACCCGGTCTACGCGTCGCAGCACTGGGTCTGCGTGGTGTCGCCGGACGAGGCGACGCTCGACGCCGTCCGGCCGCTGCTCGCCGAGGCGCACGCGTTCGCGGCGCGCAAGCACGCCAACCACGCCCGGCGGACCGGGTCCTGAGGCCCCCGGCGCGGGATCGCCGCGCCGGGGGCCCGGCTCAGTCGGACACCGGGTGGATCAGCTCCACGCTGCCGCGTCTCGCGGCCCAGTGGTCGATCGCCTGTCCGCACGCCTGGTCGAGGTGGCGGACGCCGGTCAGGTCGACGCGGACGTGCTTGCTGTCCGGCACGGCCTCCAGGGTCTCCAGCAGGCCCGGCAACTTGAGGAACGTCGCGTTGCCGCGCACCGCCACGTGGTGGTGGTCCTCGCCGTGCGCGGTCACCGTGACGGTCAGGCGGGACATGTCCCAGGCCGTCTTGACCACCGCCGCGAGCAGGCCCGCCAGGGTGCCGGTGAGCAGGTCCGTCACCACGATCAGGCCCGCGGTGAGCACCAGGACGGCGGCTTCCGCCCGGTGCGCGCGGGCGAGGGCCAGGACCTGTCCGAGCGCCAGGAGCTTCCACCCCGCCTGCACCAGCAGCGCGGCCAGGACCGCCAGCGGCACGTAGGACAGCACGCCCGGCAGCAGCACGACGAACACCAGCAGCCACACGCCGTGCAGCACGCGGGACAGCCGGGTGCGGGCGCCTGCGTCCACATTGGTCGCGCTGCGCACGATCACGGCGGTCATCGGCAACGCGCCGAGCACACCGCACACCGCGTTGCCGACGCCCTGCGCCACCAGCTCCCGGTTGTACCGCGTGCGCGGCCCGCTGTGCATGCGGTCCACGGCCGCCGCGCTGAACAGGCTCTCCGCCGACGCCACCAGGGCGAACGTCAGCATCGCGCCCAGCACGCCCGCGTCCAGCGGGGAGAAGTCGACCAGGGACACCACGTCGGTCAGCGGGCCGACCGAGATGCGCGGCAGCGGGAGCAGCGCGCCCACCGCCGAGGCGACCACGACGGCCACCAGCATCCCCGGCACGGCGCGCCACGGCGTGCGCTTCCACAGCCACGCCACGACCAGCGTCAGCACGCCGACGGCCAAGCCGCTCAAGCCGACCGCCGTCGTCACCGCGGTCCGCGCGAGGTCGGCCAGGCCCGCGAACTTCTCGCCGGTCGTGGCGGGCTGGTCCTGCCCGCCGAACGGGTAGAGCTGGCCGAGCACGAGCACCAGGCCGATGCCCGCGAGCATGCCCTGGACCACGGCCGGCGAGATGGCGCGGAACCAGCGGCCCAGCCGCAGCAGGCCCAGGGAGATCTGGAGCAGGCCCGCGCCGAGCACGATGAGGCCGAGCGCCGCCAGGCCGTGCTCCGCGACGGTGTCCGCGACCAGCACGGTCAGGCCCGCCGCCGGGCCGCTGACCTGCATGGTGCTGCCGGGCAGCAGGCCGACCACGAGGCCGCCCACCACGCCGGTGATGATGCCCAGTTCCGCCGGCACGCCGGAGGCGACGGCGATGCCCACGCACAGCGGGAGCGCCACCAGGAAGACCACCAGCGAGGCGCCGACGTCGGGCCAGAAGGTCGGCGGCGCCGGTCGTTCGGTCCGGGTGCTCACGCGCCGACCCCCAGATCGTTCACGGTGCGTGATGTCGTGCGGGTGAAGGGTTCGGGCTCGCCGGCGGGCCCGCGTCCCATTTTCCGGGAAACGCGAGGTGAATGCGCACGGGCGGGCCGGAGCCGTTGACGGAATTCCATTCGGTTTACCCCACTCGTCGTTGGTCGGACGATGCGATCTACTGGCGGTGGGGCGCCGATCAGTTCCGGAACACCTGTAAAGCCGACGGCGTGGTCCAGGAACGGAGGTGTTCTTCGCGGCCTCGTCCTACGGGCGGCGATGTGCTCACGGTAGCGCGGCGGGTCGTGCCGGGAACGTCGCGGTGAGAGCGCGCGGCCGGTCTGGCCGGCCACGATCGGGTGGACCAAGATCGCGGCTCGGGGCCCTGGCGGCACTCGCGGGCGGGTTCTTCCTCCGAGCCGGCCGCGCTGTGCCCGACCGGGACGGCGCGCACGACGCCGACGTGGCCGAACGGGGAGGGTGCGAGCACGGCGACGAGCGCCAAGGCCATCGCGACGACGACGACACGCGCCATGACACCCCCCGATGAGCCGCGCCTGTGATCAAGTGTCACAAATCCGGGTGACGTGACGGTTAATCCGGAACCGCCTACGCCCACTCCGCCCGATATTCACTCGATGGTTCGTGACGCAGATCATCTACCGGGTATTTCAATCACTGTGAGTGATCGAAATACCCTGTGCGGGGTGGAGACTGGCACGCCGGCGGACATCGCCGCACAACTGCAAGCCGATCTGGAGCAGTACCCGGACGAGCGGACGCAGATCCTGATCGAGGCAGCCGAGACGTGGCGCCAGGCCGGCGAGGGCGAACGTGCCGTCGCACTGCTGGAGCAGGCCGTCGCCGAGGGCGGTGAGGACGCCGACGAGGCCCGCGTGGCGCTGGCCGACGTGCTGTTCCCCCTCGACCGGGTCGAGCAGGCCGAGGCCCAGCTCGACACCCTCCGGCGCGAACGGCCGCCGTCACCGGCGCCGTACCACCTGGCGGCCGAGCTGCTGGAGGAACGCGGCTCCCTCGACGAGGCGCTGACCTGGTACGGCATGGCCCTGTCCCGGTTGACCGAGGAGGAGCTGGCGCAGCGGTCGGGCGAGTTCGGGTTCGCCTCCTACGCCAACACCGTCCTGGCCGGCCGGCGACGTGTGCGCCAGGCCCTGGCGATGCCCCCGGACGAGCTCGACGAGTCGGTCCGGTCCATGGAGGACCACGCGGAGGAGTTCGCCCGCGCCCTGACGCCGCGGGCGTCGCCGAAGGAGGCGCGGGTGCTGTTCTGGCCTCGCGGCGAGATCTCCCGCGCGCACGAGACGTGGCCGCGGCTGGTGCAGCACGCTGACGAGGAGACCGTCCTCGCCGACCGCGAGGCAGCCAACCGCGAGCTGTCCGAGTCGGGCGTCGCCCGGATCACCATGGTGCCGCTGACCGTCCACCGGCTCTTGGACTTCGCGGCCAGGACGGGTGGCGATCCCGCCGACGAGCAGATCCGCCTGGCGTGCCTGGCGGAGATCGTCGAGGAGGGCGGCGCGGTCGCCTGGCCACTCGCCCGCAACGCGCCCTGCTGGTGCGGTTCGGCCGCCAAGTACAAGAAGTGCTGCGGCCGCCCAGGCCGGTGAACCACGCCTAAGAGAGGGCTGCGAGGGTGAACGAGGCGGCAGCCGCGACCGAGAGCAGCGCCCGGACGTGGTTCATGGGCACCCACTCGCGGAGGTAGCGGGTCCAGTACTCGGTCGTGCCGAGCCGTTCGAGCTCGTTGTTGCGCGGGATGTGGAACGCGCCCGTGAGCACGATCCCGCCGAGGACGTAGAGCGCCGCGCCCGCCCACGCCCAGGGGTCGCCCTCGAACGCCGCGACCACACCGACCACCGCCGTGCCGACGAAGACGCCGATGAACGCGGGGTTCACCACGGCGAGGTTGATCGCCCGCATGGCGGCGACGCCGACCGCCGGCTCGGCCCGCCGCAGCCCGGGCATGACCATCGCGGAGAACGCGAAGAAGACTCCAGCCATCATCCCGCAGCCGAGGGCCGCGATGATCGTCACCGTGGGGAACATGGACCCAGTCAAGTGGACGGGTCCTCGACTTTCCATCGCTCGACGCCTCGATCGCATACGCGAGCGTCTTAGGCTGGCGGCCGTGGACGTTCTCGCCGGGCTGCTGGACGGGCCGCGCGCCCGTGGCGCGTTCCTCATGCGCACCGTCCTGGACCCGCCGTGGTCGCTGCGCATCGAGGACCGCGCGCCGTTGACCGTGGTGGCGATGGTGCGCGGCGGCGGGTGGTTGCTGCCGCACGACGGCGATCCCGTGCCGCTGGGCGCCGGTGACGTCGCCGTGCTGCGCGGGCCCGACCCGTACGCGTTGGCCGACGACCCGGGCACGCCCGTGCAGGCGGTGGTCCACCCCGGCGAGATCACCACCACGCCGGACGGCGCCGCGCTGTGCGAGCAGTGGGGCCTGGGCGTGCGCACGTGGGGCGCGAACCCCGACGGGTCGGTGGTGATGCTCAGCGGCACGTACCAGTTGGACGGCGAGGTGAGCCGACGGCTGCTGTCGGTGCTGCCGCCGTTCCTCGTGGTGCCGCGCGCGGAACTGCCGCTGGTGCCGCTGCTGGCCGACGAGATCACCCGGGACGAGCCGGGCCAGGAGGCGGTGCTGGACCGCCTGCTCGACCTGCTGCTGATCTCCGTGCTGCGGTCGTGGTTCTGCCGTCCGGAGGCGGAAACGCCGACCTGGTACTCGGCGCACGCCGACCCCGTGGTGGGGCGCGCGCTGCGCCTGCTGCACGGCGACCCGGCGCGTCCGTGGACGGTGGCGACGCTGGCCGACGCCGTCGGCGTGTCCCGGGCCGCGCTGGCCAGGCGGTTCACCGAACTGGTCGGCGAACCGCCGATGGCCTACCTGACGGACTGGCGCCTCACCCTGGCCGCCGACCTGCTGCGCGAACCGTCCGCCACCGTCGCCGCGGTGGCCCGCCAGGTCGGCTACAGCACGGCGTTCGCGCTGAGCACGGCGTTCAAGAGGGAACGCGGCGTGAGCCCCTCCGAGCACCGCGCGGGCGCGTGAGCGGAGCCGCTAGGCGCCGATCAGGCGGGCGGCGAGGTAGCCCTCCAGCTGGTCCATCGACACCCGCTCCTGCGACATGGTGTCGCGCTCCCGCACCGTCACGGCGTGGTCGGTGAGGGTGTCGAAGTCGACCGTCACGCAGAACGGCGTGCCGATCTCGTCCTGCCTGCGGTAGCGGCGGCCGATGGCGCCCGCGTCGTCGAACTCGATGTTCCAGTGCTTGCGCAGCGCGTTGGCCAGGTCCTTGGCCTTCGGCGACAGGTCGGCGTTGCGCGACAGCGGCAGCACGGCGGCCTTCACCGGCGCCAGCCTGCGGTCCAGGCGCAGCACGACCCGCTTGTCCACCCCGCCCTTGGCATTCGGCGCCTCGTCCTCGGTGTAGGCCTCCAGCAGGAACGCCATCATCGGCCGGCCGACACCCGCGGCGGGCTCGATCACGAACGGCCGGTAGCGCGAGTTGGTGGCCTGGTCGAAGTACGACAGGTCGACGCCCGAGTGCTCCGAGTGCGTGGTCAGGTCGAAGTCGGTGCGGTTGGCGATGCCTTCCAGCTCACCCCACTCCTGGCCGCCGAACCGGAACCGGTACTCGATGTCGACGGTGCGCTTCGAGTAGTGCGACAGCTTCTCCTTGGGGTGCTCGTAGTGCCGCAGGTTCTCCTTGGAGATGCCCAGCTCGTTGTACCAACGCGTGCGCTCGTCGATCCAGTACTGGTGCCATTCCTCGTCCGTGCCCGGCTCGACGAAGAACTCCATCTCCATCTGCTCGAACTCGCGCGTGCGGAAGATGAAGTTGCCCGGCGTGATCTCGTTGCGGAAGCTCTTGCCGATCTGGCCGATGCCGAACGGCGGCTTGCGGCGCGACGTGGTCTGCACGTTGAGGAAGTTCGTGAAGATGCCCTGCGCGGTCTCCGGGCGCAGGTAGTGCAGGCCCTCCTCGGTCTCCACCGGGCCGAGGTGGGTCTTGAGCAGGCCGTTGAACATCTTCGGCTCGGTGTACTGGCCGCGGGTGCCGCAGTTCGGGCACGGCACGTCGGAGACGTCGCCCTCCGCGACCTGCTTGCCGGTGCGCTCGGCGTACTCCTCGACCAGCGTGTCCTGCCGGAACCGCTTGTGGCACGAGTTGCACTCGACCAGCGGGTCGACGAACGCCTCCACGTGACCGGACGCCGCCCACACCTCGCGCGGCAGGATCACCGACGAGTCGAGGCCGACCACGTCCTCGCGGCCGCGCACCATGAAGTTCCACCACTGGCGCTTGATGTTGTCCTTCAGCTCGACGCCGAGCGGACCGTAGTCCCAGGCCGACCTGGTGCCGCCGTAGATCTCGCCGCACGGGTAGACGAACCCGCGACGCTTGCACAGGCTGACGACGGTCTCGATGCGATCGGCTGCCACGGACACTCCATCGGGAGATGCAGAAAGGGACGGAAACGGGCTTGCCAGGGTAGTCCTTGCCGTCGGGCAGCCCTCGGGCGACCGGGCCGCACCCGTGCGCGCACGTTCCGGTGACGGCGGCGTCCGGAGGCGGGGTCGCGGGACCGGCCCGCTCAGCGTGGAGTCGTCGGACCTGCGGCTTCGCCGAGGCGGACGGTGCCGGCGTCGTGCGCCAGCAGGCTCACCTCGCGGCGGACCGCGCCGTCGGCGGCCACCAGCAGCGGTTCGTAGGCGGCCGGCTCGTCGGTGCTCGCCTCCGACAGCAGGGGGATGACGTGCTCGCGCACCTCGAACGGCGACAACGCCCGCCGGTAGGCGACCACGGAGTCGAACTCGACCGTCAGCACGAAGCGGTCCGCCTCGTCGGTCGACCGCGACAGCTGGGCACGTCGGCAGCCGGGCTGGGCGGTGAGCAGGGCCAACGCCCGGTCGACGCGCCCGGTGAACGCCTCGACCCCGGTTTCCGCCACGGTGAAGCGGCACACGAGCAGCACGGTGCAAGGATGCCACGGTGGCTGGTGACTCGAAGCGGACCCTGATCCCCGGTGCCGGACCGCTCTCGCGGGTGCCCGCGCCGGCGGCGTTCCTGCTGGTCTTGGCGCTGTTCCTGGCGGGCGTGTGGCTGCGGGGCACGGTGGGCGCGCTGCTGCTGGGCCTGCTGGCCCTCGGCGTGGCGGCGCTGCTCGCCACCACGTGGCCCCTGCTCACGCCGAGCGCACGCGTGTTGAGACTGCTCGTCCTGGCCGTGCTGGTGCTCGTCACGGTGTCCGTGCTCTAGCTGTACTGATTCGTGACGTTGTTGATGCTTAGGGGGCCAGTCGGGTGATGGGTGGCTGGCCGCCCAGGGCGCTGTGGGCGCGTCGGGTGTTGTAGT